>CAZJJF010000127.1:0-9244 GCA_964546245.1 uncultured Anaerolineales bacterium | reverse complement strand
GTTGTGGCGGTGGGCCATCATGGTGGTGATGCGCCGTTGTTCCTGCTCGAAGGCGCGCTCGAGGTGGCTGATGTCGCGGTCGAGAATGTATACCGATGCGCCGAGGCCGATGAAGGCGCGGGCGGCAGCCATGCCGGCCGTGCCTGCGCCGAGGATGACCACCTCAGCGGGGGGGACGCCCGGTAGGCCGCCAAGCAGAACGCCACGCCCGCCGTGATTGTTCTGGAGGAGACCGGCGGCAATCTGGGCCGCCATGCGACCGGCGATCTGGCTCATGGGGCGCAGAATGGGCGCTGAGCCGTCATTACAGCGAATCATCTCGTAGGCGATGGCTGTGATGCGATGCTCGCGCAGACGCCGTAGCTTGTCGCTGGAGGCTGTCGCGAGGTGCCAGAAGGCCATGATGGCCTGGCCCGGCCGCAGCCACTGGCCTTCTTCGGCCGTCGGGCGGGCTACCTTGACGACCAGGTCGGCGCGGCCGAAGACCTCCTCTGGCGAGTAGACGATCTGCGCCCCGGCGCGCACGTAGGCGTCATCCTGGAAACCGGCGCCTAGCCCTGCGCCGTGCTCGACGTAACAGCGATGATTGGCGCGGGTGAGCATCTCGATGCGGGTGGGTGTCAACCCCACGCGGTGCTCGTCGGGCCGCCGCTCGCGGGGAATGCCAATGTTCATGGAGAATCTCCTGGAAACCTCGCTAACCGTGGGGGAAGCGCCGCTTGGGCTGCCCTATATGGCCGCCCTGGCTGTCCCTTCGGATCTGTATCTTCCTAAGTATAGCCTTTTTCGGTGTGGGGTTCATTGGCTTTTCGTTACGGCGGGTGGCAACATCACCACGACGCGAAGGGGTCACAGCGGCACAGGCTGTGACCCCTTCGCGGGTGGATGTGAGGGGGACACTCTGTGAGTCACCCTCAAGGGCCTGGCTCACCGTCGGGCCCACGGTAGGTTGCTTCCTTGACGCGACCCAGCCTGTACAACTGCCAGCCCAGGATGGGGAGCCAGACGAACAGGAGCAGGCCGTAGACAATGTAGCCAGGACCAAGCAGCGGCTTCAGCGCCTCGCAGACAATTCCGATTGCGCCCGTGGCGATTCCGAGATACACCACGACCCTACTGAAGATGCTCCTGAGCATGAGCAGCGAGACGAGCAGGATGCCGGTGGCTTCGAGGACTCCCATGAGGGTCGGCACGGTGTTGAGGGCGATGAGGCCGTCAGCAACGGCGGCAAGGGCAGATCGCTGAGCCTCACTCGTCAGGGCGGCGTACTGGTCGCTCAGGACAACCAGGGCAGGGGCGCCACCGCCTGTAGCCGGATAGGCCAGTGTGACGGCCCAGGCGGTGATGCTAAGAACAACACTGATGGCAGCGTAGCTCTTGTTCACGTTCCTCAGGGCCGGGTAGAGCGCCAGGAAGACGATGATGAGCAGCACGCTGGGAATCGACCAGAGGATCTGCTGCACAATGTAGCTCGACCGATGCGCAGCGATGTACTCAAGAGTGGCTGCGCCGCCCGTGGTAGGGGCGGGCGGCAGGGTGAAGACGATGACGAGGGCGAGGACGTAACTGAGGCTAGTGAGAAAGGCTGATAGGCCGCCGGCTCGATAAAGGTCGCGCCACGTGGGTTCAGGGGCGGCCGTGGCGCCAGTCGTCTCTCGTCCCAGAATGAAGGTTGTCATAGGGGCTATCTCCACAGCGAGGGCAACCCAGTCGTGGGCGACATAGGGCCAATCGCCGGTTCCTGGCTGGCTCGTTTCAGTCTCGCCGTTCGCGCCAGGGGCCGCTGCCGCGGCGCCCGGCCAGCGCCAGGCCCAGCAGGAAAGAGTCAACGGTGATCTCGATGCCGTGGGTGATACGCAGCACCGGCGGGAAGGTCGGGTTGGTGAGCATGGGCACGATGCCGCCCAGGATGGCGACCGTCCAGCCCAGGGCGAAGGCCAGGCCGAGTCGCGTGCCGCGCCACAAGTAGACCAGCGGGAACAGGGCCAGAACCATCAGCAGGCCACGGAACACTTCCAGAGGCAGAATCACGTCGAAGCCAGGGATGCGTAAACCCAGACCCAGCGACGGGTCGGTGTAGTAGGGGGTGACGATGGGGGCGATGAGCATACCAATGCCCAGATAGATGGGCACATAGGCCAGGGCGGCGACGACGAGGCGGCCAAGCCAGCTGAGGGCCGATCGCTGTCGCCACGTCTCGCGCGCCACTTCGCGCATACGGCGGACGGGTAGTTGGGGCGGGAACAGATACGCGAGCGACGCTGCGAGGCCCAGGTAGCCGACGGCGGTGACAAGCAGTAGGGACGCGATGCCCGTCTCGAACATGGTGGTGAAGTAGAGGGCCTCGATGAGGTTGATGAGGCCGCCGATGACGAAGGTGACGGAGGCCAGGACGAGGATGCGGCTCCACAGCGGCACGTTGAGACGAATCGCCAGCGGCCCGAGGGCCAGGGCGATGAGGACGCCAGCGGCGTAGGAGGTGAAGAGGAGCAGTCCGGGGTTCAGGTTGTCGGCGACTGGCAGGCTAGCAAGGCCGAGCATGCTGGTCAACATGTCGCCGACCATCAGGGCGATGGAATAGGCGACGCCTACCAGCAGTGCGCGCCAGAACGCGCCAATAGGCGAGATGGCCTTCTGTGGGTAGGGTGCGACGTGGGGCATGCTGTCATTCCTCCTGGACTCCGGCCGGGGTCAGCAAGGCCCAGCGCGAGGCGCGCTCCAGTTCCCCGTCGGCCAACGGACCTTCCCCGCCGACGACGTAGAAGCTCTCTGGTGGGAGTAGCACCTCTGCGCCCAACTCCTTGAGTCGGCGGGCGATGGGCGGTGCGGCGGCCCCTGTCAGTAGCTTCATGCCGTGGTAGCGGGTGTCGAAGGCGGCGGCGTGGATGCCAGTGAGAATGCCCGGCGGCAGGGCGTCGAGCCAGGCGTGGAGGCGCTTGCTCATGGTGTGGGCTTGGGTAGGGCCGCCGACAATGAGCAGCTTGACGCCGCGCCAATCGATGTTTGTGGCGTCCTGGACGGTGAGGGTCTGCACATCTTCGTAGTGGCTGAGGGCGGTGGCGATGGCTTCGGCAATGTGCTGGGTATTCCCGTACTGGGAGTCGTAGACGATGACGGCTTTCATGTGTCTCTCCTTGTCGGACAACACAGCCTGGCGACCCACCAGGTGCGGGCCGCCTGTGGACAGTGTACTCCTGAAGGCTGGCGGGTGAGGGAAAGGAGCCACTACGAAGAGCGAAGCTTCTACCACCTGGCAAGGGGCCGCCCCTGACGGTTTCGGCGGCCGTCAGGGGCGGATGTGGTGTGGTCAGGGCGCGATTCAGTGGGCGGGCGCGGCGCGCAGGCGAGGGCCGTTATCTGGCACTCGCAGGGAGATGAGCAGTTCCTGGAGGAGAACTGGCAGACTCACCGGCTTCTCCAGGTATACATCCACACCCAGGCGGTACAGCGTGCGCCGCAGGTTGGGCGTTGGGGCCGAAGCCAGCACGATCACCGGTGCGTCCGGGTTCTCGGCCTTGAAGGCCTGGATGAGCCAGGCGCTGGCGAGATTATGGGGCGCAGGGTCGATGATGAGAGCGTCGGGCCGCGCTGCCTGGACGCTTTGCCAACCATCGTCGACATCGGTGACGACAGCCAGGGTAGCCTCAGGGAGGGCGCGGGTGACCCCGGCTTCGGTGACCTGGGCCGCAATGGCGTCGGCGTCCAGGATGAGGATGTGGGGTGACATACGCTGCCAGGCTAACCCCAAGATTCGATCACGACATCGCTGACGTGGCGCCGGGGTGTTGGGCGTACCTCTGGCCCATAGCCCAGCCGCAGGCACAGCTGCGGGTGACCGACATGGCCGACGACTCGCGCGAAGCGCGACCGTAGCTCCGGGACTTCGATGGGTTGATTCAGGTACGACGCCCAGACGTTGGAGGCGCGGGCGCGCAACAGGATACGCTGGAGGGCCTGGCCGGTCGCCAGCCAGGCGGCGGTGTCATCCTTCTCCGTGCCCAGGACGACGAGGGCGGGCGAGCCGAGGGCCAGGTCACGGTCCTTGGCCGCCTGGCCGTTGCCCAGGTCAAAGGTGCGGAGGATGAGCGGCCCCGCGTAGGTGGCCGTGTCGGCGATGCCCATCGCGTAGCCGGGAATGCCGTCGCGGCGTAGGTTGCGATTGGGGTGCGTCCACGAGGCCAGCTCGCGGCGGAACTGAGCATCCGACCACTGGATGCGGTCGCCCTCGGCGATGAGGTCGGCAGCGGCGTTGCGAATGTCTTCGTTCTCGATGACTTCGAGCCAAGCGCCCTCTTGCGTCGCCGCCATTTTTAGCGCCTCAAGCAGTGGCTCGGGCAGCGGGCGATTCTCGTAGGCTGAGCGGTTGGTGCGGCGCTTGGTGATGGCCTGGAAGAGGGCAGCTTCGTCGGCAGTGGCCTTGTAGGAGTGGCCCAGCATGATGCGCGCGAGTAAATCGGCGCGCTTGGGGTCGGGCAGTACCTCAGTGTCGGCCGTATAGCCGAAGTAGCGCAGCGCGGCGCGCAAGTTGAAGAGGGCGGCGCCGCAACTGATGATCAGCTCGCGGTCGCTAGGATCGACCACGGGCAGCGCCTGGGTGCGGTCGGCAAACAGGTCTACGTGGTCCTTTTTGACCTGGAACAGCCAGGGCTGTGTGTTGTGGCCGGAAGGCGCGAGAACCGCGTAGTTCAAGGCGTAGGCGAGCTTGTCGGCCGGCCGTCCGTCCGCCGGGAATCCCGATTCGCTTACTTCCCAGGGATCCAGAATCATACCTGTCGTCATATAGGCCTCCTGGCGAGGGCAATGAGTCCCTCTTAGTTTAGCGCGCCTTGCCGTTGGTGGCGTAGCGATAAGACAACCGTTCGCGGAGAATCGGCTACTCGCCCTGGCGCGAGGCGGGGGGATTGTCGAGTGGGGGCAGCGCGGCGTTGATGCGCTCGGCCAGCGGTGGTGGAGTGGAGAGGCGCACGACCACGCCTGGCGTGGAGTGCCAGGCGGCAACATCCCGCAGGGCGGCCGCGAGGTCTGCGACGAGGTCATCTGTGGCCGGTGTGTCTGGCTCCAGATGGAGCGATTTGACCTCGAAAAGGCGATGCTTGCGGTGGGCTTTGGCGTCGAGCCGACCGATGAGTTCGCCGCGCCGCAAGATGGGCAGGCTGAAATAGCCGTAGCGCCGCTGAGGGGCGGGCGTGTAGCACTCGATGCGATAGTCGAAGCCGAAGGCGGCGCTGGCCCGCTCGCGATCCCACACCAGGGGGTCGAAGGGCGACAGCAGGGTGGTGAGGGTAGGGGCGTGGGCCGGTGCGTCGGCGTCGCGGGCGAGGGTGGCGAAATCGGGATGCAGGTAGGCGGTATGGCGCCAGCCTTCAACGGCAGCCTGGAGAAGCTCGCCGTCGCCTACCAGGTGGTCGAGGATCTCGGACATGCCGCGCTTGGGCAGCCGGTAGTAGTCAGGAACCCAGCGAGCCGTGGTGATCCCCAGGTGGCGGACGGTACGTGCAACCAGGGTCCGCTGGACCTCGGTCATCGAGGGGGTGTCGCCGTCGTTCCAGCCGGGCAGTACGCGCTCGCGCAGGTCGTAGACGCGCTGGAAATTATGGCGGCGGGCGATCATGACGTCGCCGGTGTTGAAGAGGGCTTCCAGCGCCATTTTTTCGGGCTTGCGGTCCCACCACACGCCGCGCCGCCCGTCGGTGCGCTCGAAGGCGGCGGAGAGAACGGGTCCTTCCTCACGGAGGTGAGTCAAGACGGTTGCCGCCACCTCGGGATGGGCATCCAGCCAGGGTTGGGCGCGGGTCCAGCCTGTGGCCTCGTCGAGCATCAGGCGGCGGTAGAGGGGCCAGTCTTCGATGGGTAGAAAGCAGGCAGCGTGGGCCCAATACTCGAACAGGCGGCCGGCGGCGTGGGACTCGTCGAGCCAGCGCGGCTCGTACTCGCCGAGGCGGCTCCATAGTACCAGGTAGGGGCTGCGAGCGACAACGTGGATGGTGTCGATCTGAAGCACGCCCATGCGGCGGATGGCGGTGAGTACGTCGTCAGGCGTGGCTGGCCGCTCAGGATGGCGGTCAAGCCCCTGAGCGGCCAGCATCACGCGGCGCGCGCCTGTCTGGGACAGGTGAATCAAGCCGTTCCTCCTGCCAACCAGGCGCGGATGGAAGCGGCGTGCTCCGCCCAGTGTTCGTAGGTGTTGCCAGCGACATTCTCCCAGGCAGGCGACTCCATTGTCCAGTCGGTGCGGCCGATGCTTAGCAGGTCGTCTTCGCGGGCGGCGCGCAGGTAGGTGTACAGGCGACGGTAGGCTTGCTGCTCGTCCATCAAGACTTCGTCGAGGGGGCGAGCGCGGTCGCGCTGCTGCTGCCACGCATTGAAGTCGTCGATGTCGAGGGCCTTGATGGCCGGGGTGATGCCCTCACCGTATAGCTCGGTGTCGCCTGGTGTTTGACCACTGACCAGGCTGCCGACCCGGCCCGCGCTTGCCCGCTCCCAGAAGGCGATGTGGGAGACGATGTCTCGAATGGTCCAGTCGCCTACGACGCCTGGCTGCGTCATGCGCTCGCGCGGTACGTCTCGCAGGGTCGCCTCCCAGGCGCTGCGACCTTCGTCCAGCAGGCGCATGAGTTGTGTCTTGGTCATGTCAGACATGGTTGCCTCCAGGCCGCTTACGCTGCCATCAATAGTAATGCTACACTGATCAGGATCAGAAGCAAAGTGGCGAAGATGAGGATGGCGCGCTGGGTGCCATCCGTGCTGAGGATGGGGCGGTCGTGGGGGCGGTCGTAGAAGTTGGGGTAGATGCGCTCAGTCGGCTCGGTTCGTCGCGTCGTGTTCATGACTCACATCTCCTTTGTGCCTCGGCTTACCTGGCGGCGCGGGCTGAGCAACGGGCCAGCCCACACCGCCGCGTTTCTTCCCTGGCTGCGGAGTGGGCGGTTGCCCCTCCCTCTTGACATCCCTTGTTTAACCTGCTATAATCGTGATGATGGTTATATTCTACCAGAACTCGTATAACCTGTCAAGAGCTATTTGGGGGTTATTTCGCGGTGAGGTTGAAATTTAAGGTTGTCCTCGACGGCGAGGGGGAACGATGACCGAGCAGCAGATCGAGGCTTACAGCTATTCTTCATTGGGCGGGCGGCTCTGCCTGAACTTTGCCAACACCACGGCCTGGTATCGGGCGGAGGGTGAGCCGCACGGCGACCATCTGCACGGCTATGCCGATCTGACCGAGTTTGCACGGCAGATGGGCGTGATTTCCGACGACGAGGCCGCCGCCCTGTGGGCTGAGGCGGCGCGTCGACCCGACGAGGCGGCGGCCACGCTAGAGCGGGCGCGACAGTTGCGTGAGGCGTTGTACAGCGTGTTTCTGGCGCGTAGCGAGGGGAATGTTGCGGATGCCGGCGACCTGGCGGTGGTCAATGCGGCGGTAGCGGATGCGTACGGGCACGCGCGGCTTGTCCAGGCGAGCGAGGGGTTCGAGCTGCGTTGGGATGGGGATGTGGCGCTGGCGCGGCCGTTGTGGGCCGTGGCTCAGTCGGCGCTGGAGGTGCTGACGTCCGCAGAGGTGGGACGGGTGCGGGCATGCGGCGGGGAGACGTGCGGCTGGCTGTTTGTTGACACCAGCAAGAATCACAGCCGCCGCTGGTGCTCGATGGCCGACTGTGGCAACCGGGCGAAGGCGCGGCGACACTACCACCGGACGAAGGGGGACGAGGCGTAGAGCGTGGAGCGCCGAGAGAATTGGACGCGGACGACGCGGATGGAAGAGGTCTTCTTCGTATCAACGTTCGTCCGCGTCCTCACCGCTTGGGTGTCTTGCGACGCGATGTCGCGCCTTAGGGCTTGTAGCCGGTGGTGATGGTGCCGGCCTTCAGGCCTTCGATGGCCTTGGCCACAGCGTCCTTGCACTTCTGGTCGACCTTGCTGTCCCAGTCGTGGAAGGGGGCGAGGCCGATGCCGCCGTTCTTGATGTCAGAGGTGACGATGCCGGCCTTGAGGCCGCCGCCCTGGAGGTTCTTGATAGCGTTGAAGACCGCTGCATCCACGTTCTTCATGGCGCTGGTCAGCAGGCTGGCCTTGATCTCGGGGTAGGTGTTGTACTGGTCGACATCGACGCCGATGGCAGCCTTGCCCGCCTGGCTGGCGGCGAGGAGGCCACCGTTGCCGGTGTTGCCGCCGACACCGAAGACGATGTCGCAGCCCTGGCCGATCATCGACGCGCCTGTCTCCTTACCCTTCGCCGGGTCGACGAAGCTGGGGATGTAGGTGTTGAGGGTCTTGATGCTGGCGTTCTGTGACTTGGCCCCGTTCTGGAAGCCGGTCACGAAGCGGACCACGGGGGGAATCTCCTGGCCACTGACGGAGCAGACAGTCCCGCTCTTGCTCATACAGCCCGCCAGCACGCCGGCCAGGAAGCCGACCTGGTCCTCGGCGAACATGAGGCTGGTGACGTTCTTGAGGTCGGTGGTGTAGGGGTCAGGGTCGCCGGCTTTGGCCGGGAAGTAGGCGTTGTCGACGATGGCGAACTTGACGTTGGGGTACTGCTTAGCCTTCTTGGCGAGGGCGTCGCCCATCAGGAAGCCGACACCGAGCACGAGATCATAGCCTTCGGTAGCGAACAGGTCGAGGTTCTTCTCGTAGTCAGTTTCCTGCTTGGATTCAACGTACTTACCCTCGGCACCCAGCTCCTTGATCGCCTTCTGGACGCCGTCCCAGGCGGACTGGTTGAAGCTCTTGTCGTTGACGCCACCCTGGTCGGTGACAAGGCCGATCTTGAGCTTCTTGCCAGTGGCCGCGGCAGCCGTAGTGGGAGCAGCAGCCGCCTTCGCGGCGGCGGTGGGGGCCACGGTAGGGGCGGCGGCCTTGGGGGCCTCAGTGGCCTTGGGGGCAGCAGGGGCGGTGGTGGGCGCGGCGGCCTTGGGGGCCTCGGTGGCCTTGGGGGCGGCAGGGGCGGTGGTGGGGGCGGCGGGCGCAGCAGCCTGACCACCACAGGCGGCCAGCAGGCTTAGCGCCAGCACCGCCAGGAGCACTTTGGCAATCTTCGACATCTTTGCATTTCCTCCTTATGGAAAGGCAATACAAACTCGCGCTTAGGGTACGTCTAAACTGACTGGCGCGCGACGCCCCAATTATAGCATAGCTTCTGGCGCAGGAGGGTAGTTTCCAGCCAGCCGGCAGGGTTCTTTCAAAGTCGGGGAGGGAACAGAGGACGAGGGCGTAGAAGAGGACGGGGGTCGCCAAAGGAGGGTCC
>CAZJJF010000126.1:2420-9298 GCA_964546245.1 uncultured Anaerolineales bacterium | reverse complement strand
GCCGCTTCCTGCCAGGGAAGCGGCTCCTTTTTCGTGCCTCGGCCCATTGACCCGACACACATTTCGCCCTACAATAACCAGGCCGCCTACGTTCGAGGCCCAATGACCGACTCCCCGTACATCCTACCCCTCGATAGCCCAGAGGCGACGCTCGCCCGCGTTGGCGGTAAAGGGGCGAGCCTGGCTCGCCTGAGCCAGGCCAGGCTCCCTGTACCGCCCGGCTTCCATGTCACAACGGATGCCTATCGTCGCTTTCTGGACGCGAACCACCTGGCCCCCCACCTAGCTGCCCTGGCCCACGTCCCCGACGAACCCGCTGCCCTCGACACGGCCTCGCAGGCCATCCGCGCCCTGCTCGAGTCTGCGCCCGCCCCGCCGGATGTCGCCGAAGCTATCCGCGCCGCCTACGCTGCTCTCTCCGACGCGCCCGCTGTCGCCGTGCGCTCCAGCGCGACGGCGGAAGACCTGCCCGAAGCATCGTTCGCCGGGCAGCAAGAGACATACCTCAACATCATTGGCGCCGACGCTGTGCTGGACGCCACGCGCCGCTGTTGGTCATCGCTCTGGACGGCGCGGGCCATGAGCTACCGCCAGCGCAACGCCATCCCTTCAGAGCAGGTGGCCCTGGCCGTCGTCGTGCAGACTCTCGTGCCATCCGAGGCATCGGGTATCCTGTTCACGGCCAACCCGGTCACCGGCCATCGCGGCCAAATCGTGATCGATGGCGCGTGGGGGCTAGGCGAGGCCATCGTCGGGGGGATGGTGACTCCGGACCACTGGGTTGTGGACAAGGCGACGGGGCGCATCGTTGCTTCAGAGGTGCACGATAAGGTAGTGATGACCGTGCCCGTGGCGGGTGGCTCGCACGAGGAGTCGACGCCAGACGGCAGGCGGGGCCAGCCGTCGCTCACAGACGATCAAGTACGTCAGCTGGCGCGGATCGGGACCCAGATCGAGGCGCTCTACGGCTCGCCTCAGGACATCGAGTGGGCCATCGCCGATGGCGTCGTCTACATCGTCCAGAGCCGCCCTATCACGTCGCTCTACCCACAGCCGCCGCTGCCGCACGACGGGCAACTCCACGTCTACTTTAACGCTAACTATCTCCAGGGCATCGTCGAGCCGCTCACCCCGGCCGGCCTGTCCTTCTTCCGTGACCTGGTGCGCGGCCTAAGCAGGGCATCGGGCGTCCATCTCGCGGCCGACAGCGGCCCCAGCGTCTTCAACTCTGTCGGGGGCCGCGTCTTCGTCGACGTGACTGATGTGCTCCGTAGCGGCCGCGGTGTGGCTATCTTGCGCGCCATCCTGACGATCATCGACCCGCAGTCGCGCGGGGGCCTCGAGGCGCTGCTGGCCGATCCGCGCCTTGCCCCTCGCCCCGATGGTCCATTCTGGGCTGCGGTGGGGAGGCTGCGCTTTCTGCGCCACTTTCCGGCCATCATCGCGCCGCGTACCCTGATGATGTGGACAAGGCCCGACGCTGGGCGTAAGCGCATCATCGCCGAAACCCTGGGCGCGCTGACCGAGATTCACGCCAGGGTGGCAGGCGCCACGACCCTGCAGGAGCGCGTCGCGGTGATGGATGGCGCGCCTGCCGTGGCGGGCCACTACTTCCCGCGCCTGGTTCCCCTTGCCCTGAGCGGCGTCGTCCTCCAGCGCCTGACCCACGTCCTCCTGGGCCGCTGGGTGGGCGACAGGACCGCGCCCCTTGCGCTGCTGCGCGGTGTCCCCCACAATCCAACCACGACGATGGACCTGTTCCTCTGGCAACTCGCGCGGTGTATCGCCGCCGACGCTGCCTCGGCCGAGGCCCTGCGCGGGCCGACCGACGAGGTTGTCGCTCGCTACCGCGCGGGCGCACTGCCGCCGACGGCGCAGGCGGCCCTGGCCACATTCCTCAATGAGTACGGCCAGCGCGCCGTGCGCGAGATTGACATCGGCATGCCGCGCTGGTCCGAGGAACCCCACTACATTGTCGACGTGATGCGCACCTATCTGGACATTTCCGACTCTGCCCTGGCCCCTGATACTCGCTTCCGCGACGGTGAGTCGGCGGCGCGGGCGCTGGAGGTGGCGCTCTTGCGGCAGGTCGGCGCCGGGCCGCGCGGCTGGCTGCGGCGGCCGGTCCTCCAACTGGTGCTGGACCGCATGCGCGCACTGATTGGGCTGCGGGAGATGCCCAAGTTCGTCCTGATTCGTATCTTCACCGAGATACGCGGCCTGTGGTGGGCAATGGGCCGGGACCTGGTCGCCCTGGGCCTCATCGCCGACGCCTCGGATGTCTTCTTCGTCACGGCGGATGAGCTGCGCGCCGTAGCGCAGGGCAGCCGCGAGCCGCTCATGGAACGGGTGGCGGCGCGCCGAGCGGAGTACGCGGCGGAACTCAGGCGCAAGCAAGCGCCCCGTTTCATTACCAGTGAAGGTGTGGAGATTCGCGGCAGCGCAGCCGCCACGAGCGGGACGGCTCTCCAGGGAACAGGCGTATCGCCGGGCGTCTACAGCGGCGTCGTCCGCGTCATCCTCGATGCTCACGGCGCGCAGCTCCAGCCGGGCGAGATCCTTGTCGCCCCGTCCACCGACCCGGCCTGGACGCCGCTGTTTATGGCGGCGGGCGCGTTGGTCATGGAGGCGGGTGGCGTCATGTCCCATGGCTCGGTTGTGGCGCGGGAGTACGGCATCCCCGCCGTTGTCGGCGTCCACGACGCCACGCAGCGGCTGCACAGCGGCCAGCGCGTAACTGTCGATGGCTCGGCAGGCCGGGTGATTCTAGAGTAACGAATTAGCCCTTGCCGCGTGTAGGAACGCCCGCCGCTAGCCCATCTCCCTCGGCACAGCGCACACCCTCGGCGGGGCGCAGTCATTGATGAGGCCTGGCGGCGTGTCGATGCCCGCCTCCCGTAGCAACCGCCACACGGCGCACAGCGGTAGCCCCACCACGTTGGCGTAGCAGCCGCGCAGGTCGGCGACTGGCTGGAAGCCAGGGTGCTGGATGGCGTAGGCCCCCGCCTTGTCTAGCGGATCGCCGGAGGCAACGTAGGCGGCAATGTCCTCGTCGGTGTAGGGGCGCATGATCACCTGGCTGGTGACCACAGCGTCCCACACCTGTGCGCCGCGCGCCACCGCCACCCCGGTGAATACGTCGTGGGGCAGCCCCCGCAAGGCGCGGAGCATCCGCGCTGCGTCGTCGGCGCTCATCGGCTTTCCCAGTACTTCGCCACCCAGTGCCACCACCGTATCCGCCGCCACCACAACTGCTGTCGGCTCCTCGCGCACGACTGTCGCGGCTTTGAGGCGCGCCAATCGGCGGGCCAGTGCGGTCGGCGTCTCGCCGGGCAGGGGCGTCTCGTTCACGTCGGGCGTGGCCAAGTCGAAGGGGCGCCCCAGCAGGGCAAGCAGAGCGCGGCGGCGGGGTGATGTCGAGGCGAGAATGATGGCAGTCATGTTTGCATTATACCATACGCTCGCCGCATGCCCTCCACCGGATGAATGACCCGCATCCGCCAAACAGCTAGTTGACATCGGTCGCCGGCAGGCGTATTATTTAGCCCAGCAAAGTATTTTTGCCGAACTCTCCTGTGAGGTAGCCTATGGAACCCTTGCGACGGGCGCTTACCTACCTGAAGCCCTACTGGCACATCACGGTGGGCGCGTTTGTCAGCCTCCTGGTGGTGACCGCCTCCAGCCTGGTGACGCCGCTGCTCATCGGGCGCATCATTAACCAGGGTATTGGTCAAGAAAACGTCACCCTTATCGCCGGCCTTACCCTCGCCATCCTGGTGGTGGCCGTGGTGCGCGGCCTGTTCACCTTCGTCCAGGGCTATTGGAGTGAGAAGGCCAGCCAGGGCGCAGCCTTCGAGATGCGCAACGCCCTGTACGACAAATTGCAGCGCCTGAGCTTCAGCTACCACGACCGCGCCCAGACCGGCCAGCTTATGACCCGCGCCACCAACGATATTGAGCTGGTGCGGCAGTTCACAGGCCTGGGCCTCATTCAACTCATTAGCTCGCTGCTCATGTTCGTCGGCACCGCCGTCATCCTGCTATGGATGAACTGGCGGCTGGCTATCGCGGCCCTATCCGTCATGCCGCTGACCTTCCTGGTCATCCTCCGCTTCGTGTCTCAGGTACAGCCTCTGTTCAAGCAGGTGCAGGAAAAGCTGGGCGGGCTGAACACCATTCTGCAAGAGAACCTGTCGGGTGTGCGTGTCGTCAAGGCCTTCGCCCACGAGCCGTATGAGTGGAAGCGTTTCGACGCCGCCAATCAGCAACTCTACGGCATCAACGTCCAGGCGGCGCGGGCCTTCTCGTATAACCTGCCGCTGGTGTTCACGATAGCCGGCCTGGGCACGGTGATCGTCTGGTGGTACGGAGGCTTGCAGGCGATTGCCGGCGCGATGAATATCGGCGAACTGGTGGCCTTCAATACCTACCTGGCGATGCTGTTGTTTCCCATCTTTGGCCTGGGCATGGTCTCCGCCCTCATCTCGCAGGCGAGCGCGGGGGCTGAGCGCATCTTCGAGATTATTGACGCCCCTATCGAGGTGCAGGACGAGCCGGGCGCGGTGGCCCTGCCGCCAATCGATGGCCGTGTCGCGTTCGACCACGTTTCTTTCCGCTACGCCGGGGCCACCCAGGACACCCTGACCGACGTAAGCTTCGCCGTCGAGCCGGGCAGGACTGTCGCCATCATGGGACCGACGGGCGCCGGTAAGTCGAGCATCATTAACCTCATCCCCCGCTTCTACGATGCCACCGAGGGCGCTGTCAAAGTGGACGGCCGCGACGTCAGGGATGTGACCGTCGAGAGTCTGCGCTCCCAGATTGGCATTGTGCTCCAGGAGACGAACCTGTTCAGCGGCACGCTGCGCGATAACATTGCCTTTGGCCGCCCCGATGCAACGATGGACGAGGTGGTCGCCGCGGCGCAGGCCGCCAATGCCCACGACTTCATCGAGGCGCTGCCTGACGGGTACGAGACGGTAGTGGGCGAGCGCGGCGTCGGGCTGAGCGGCGGTCAGAAGCAGCGTATCGCCATCGCCCGCGCTCTGCTCCTCGACCCGCGCATCCTCATCCTCGACGACTCCACGTCGAGCGTGGATGCCGAAACCGAACATCGCATCCACCAGGCGCTCGACCGGCTGATGGAGGGCCGCACCGCCTTCGTGATTGCGCAGCGCATCAGCACTATCCGCCGCGCTGATCTCATCCTCGTCCTCGACCACGGGCGACTGGTGGCGCAGGGAAGTCACAACAGCCTGCTCGAGGATAGCGAGGTGTACGCGGACATCTACTACTCCCAGTTCCACGGCGCGCAGGACAATCGGCTGTCGGACGCTGTGACGGTGACGAACGGCCACGTGGCCGAGGCCGCGCCCGCTGGCGCTGGAAAGCGAGGGTAGCCTTATGATGCGTGGCCCCATGATGGGGATGGATGTCAAGGAAGAGAAGGCACAGGATAGCGCCAACGTGGCGCGCCGCCTGCTGGCCTACATCTACCCCTACAAGTCGCAGTTGCTGTGGATTACCCTCGCGATCCTTATCTCGACCGCCATCCGCCTGTTGCAACCCTGGATGTTGGGCGTGGCCGTCGACCGCTTCATCGTCCCTGGCGACGTGCGCGGCCTGTCGCTGTGGATGCTGGCTCTGCTGGTGACATACGGTATCTCCTACGCCTCCAACGTGGCGGGTTTCCTGCAAATGTCCGTCATCGGCCAGAAGATGCTGGCGACGATGCGCGGCCAGATCTTCCAGCGCCTCCAGAAGCTGCCCATCGGTTACTTCGATACCCACGAGATTGGCGACCTTATGAGTCGCCTGGCCAATGACACCAACACCATCAACCAGTTCATCGGCGCGGGCCTGACGCGGGTCATCGGCGATGCCCTGTCGCTGGTGGGCATCGTTATTATGATGCTGTGGCTCAACTGGAAGCTGGCCCTGGCGAGCTTCGTCGTGCTGCCCTTCATGTGGGCCGTGACGACCTGGTTCTCTGGCCGCGCGCGTAAGGCCTTCCGTGAGACGCGCAAGGAGATGGGCAAGGTCAACGCTGAGCTAGAGGAGAACATCTCCGGCATGCGGGAGGTGCAGGCCTTTAGCCGCGAGGGTGAGAACCAGCAGCGCTTCGAGCGCGTTAATGCCCGCAACCGCGACGCCAACGTGGGCGCGTCGGCGATCACCAGTGCCTTCATGCCGGCCGTCGACTTCCTGAGCACGGCGTCCCAGGCCATTGTCGTCGGCTACGGCGCATACCTGGTTCTCAACGGCCAGATGGAAATCGGCCTGATCGTGACCTTCCTGGCCTACGTGCAGCGTTTCTTTGAGCCAATCCGTTCCATCTCCCAGATGTGGACGCTCGGCCAGTCGGCCCTGGCAGGCGCGGAGCGCATCTTCAACCTGGTAGATGAGCCGGTGGAGTTGGAGGATAAGCCGGATGCGCAGCCCATGCCGCGCGTCGTGGGCAAAGTCGAGTTCCATGCCGTGACCTTCGGCTACAAGACGGCCGAGCCGGTCCTCCACGACATCGATCTGCTGGCCGAGCCGGGCCAGACAGTCGCGCTGGTCGGGCCGACGGGGGCCGGCAAGAGCAGCATCGTGTCGCTGCTGATGCGCTTCTACGACCCGTGGCAGGGGGTGGTGCGCGTCGATGACATCGATATCCGCGACGTGCAACGGGCCAGCCTGCGCCAGCAGATGGGCATGGTGTTGCAGGATACCTTCCTGTTCTCCGGCACCATCGCCGACAACATCCGCTTTGGGCGGCCGACTGCGACGGACGACGAGGTGGTCGAGGCGGCAAAGGCCGTCAACGCCGACGAGTTCATCCGCCGCCTGCCGGAGGGTTACGCGACGCCCATCATGGAGCGCGGCTCGAACCTGAG
>CAZJJF010000126.1:0-2410 GCA_964546245.1 uncultured Anaerolineales bacterium | reverse complement strand
AGGGCCAGAAGCAGCTGATCGCCTTCGCCCGCGCCATCATCGCCGACCCAAGCATCCTTATCCTGGACGAGGCGACGTCGAGCGTGGATACCCGCACCGAGCAGCTCATCCAGGGCGCGCTGGAGCGGTTGTTGGCGGGGCGGACGAGCTTTGTCGTCGCTCACCGCCTGAGCACCATCCGCAACGCTGATCAGGTGCTGGTCATCGTCGGCGGGCGTATCGTCGAGCGCGGCAGCCACGACAGCCTCATGGCGCAGCAGGGTGTGTACGCGGACCTGGTGTCGCGGCAGATGGGCGCGCTGGCCGCCATGAACGACGCGGCCCCCGCGCCGGTGGAGGCCCAGAGGTAACATCGCACACCCGTAGGGGCAGGCCCCCGCCCAGGAGGGCGGCTACGGGGGCCGCCCCTACGGGAACCACCGAAACGCCCGGTGGTCGGTGGCCGGTGGTCGCCCCTGGCCGTGCAGCTAGACGTAAGATATGCGATGTGGGCGAGTCTAAAGGGTGACTATGAAGCGTAGCACTGGGTTTCGGGCACAGCGGGCGACGTAGGGTCGGCCCGCCTTTTCTTTTGCCCTGACCCTTATCTCCGCCCTTAGAAGGCGGCAAAGGAGTTTCTAGAGTAGTATGGCTGCGAAGAACAAGAACGGTCGTAAGCACGACACGAGTATCAAGATCATCCCCCTCGGCGGCCTGGGGGAGATTGGCAAGAACATGACGGCGATTCAGGCTGGCCGCGACATCCTCATCATCGATTGCGGGGGCATGTTCCCTGACCCGGAGCACCTCGGCATCGATCTGCTCATTCCCGACTACAAGTGGGTGGTCGAAAACAAGGACAACGTGGTCGGTATCTTGGTGACCCACGGCCACGAGGACCACATCGGCGCGCTGCCCTACTTCCTGGCGGAAGTGGACGCGCCAGTCTACGCGACGCCGCTGACGCGCGGCCTCATCGAGGTCAAGCTGAAGGAGGAGGGCGGCCTGGGCCACGTGCGCCTGGAGGCCATCGCGCCACGCCAGCCCTTCAAGGTCGGCCCCTTCAAGGTGGAGGCGTTCCACGTCAACCACTCCATTCCCGATGCGGTGGGTTTTGCGATTGACACGCCGGCCGGCCTTGTTGTCCACACCGGCGACTTCAAGGTCGACTACACGCCGGTCGACGGCCAGCCCACCGATTTCGCCAAGCTCGTCGAGCTAGGCGAGCGGGGTGTGCTGGCCCTGCTGTCCGACAGCACCGGCGCGGAGAATGTCGGCCCCACACCCTCAGAGGCGGTGGTGGGCGCGACCTTCAACCGCCTGTTCGGCGAGATTCAGGGGCGCATCATCGTCGCTACCTTCGGCTCGCTCATCAGCCGCGTGCAGCAGGTCATCGACGCGGCGGCCATGCACGGGCGGGTGGTCATGCCGGCCGGTCGCAGCATGGTGGACAATATCGACATGGCGCTGGAGTTGGGCTACCTGCGCGACCCGGCGGGTGTGCTACGCAACCTCAACGAGCGCGCCACCATCCCCGCCGCCCGCACGGTCATTGTCGCTACGGGCAGCCAGGGTGAGCCATCGTCGGCCTTGTCGCGCATGGCCGACGGCCGTCACCGTGACATCGACATCGAGCCGGGCGATACCGTCATCTTCTCATCGCACCCCATCCCCGGCAACGAGCAGGCGGTGGCGACGACCATCAACAAGTTGTTCGAGAAGGGCGCCAACGTCGTCTACGGCTCCCACGCCCAGGTGCATGTGTCGGGCCATGGCGCGCAGGACGACCAGAAGATGATGCTGAACCTGGTGCGGCCGAAGTTCTTCGTGCCCATCCACGGCGAGGCGCGCCACCTGGTGCTGCACGCCCGCCACGCCGAGAGCATGGGCGTGGCGCGGGAGAACACGGTCATCGCCCGCAACGGCCACGTCATCCAGGTGACGCCGGACAGTATCCGCGTCGTAGACGAGATGCCCTCGACGGTCGTCTTCGTGGACGGTAATGGCGTCGGTGATGTCGGCCCGGCGGTGATGCGTGACCGTCAGATCATCGGCAGCGAGGGTTTCGTGGTCGCGGTTATCCACGTCGACGCGGCGAATGGCAAGCTGATCAACGAGCCGCAGATCGTGTCGCGCGGGTTCGTGTTCATGGGCGCGTCGGAGGATCTGATGCGTGAGGCGGGCCGCCGGGTGTCGGCCGCTCTCAGCAAGAACGGCAAGGGCAACCACCGCGTCGAGACGACGAAGGACGTGCTGTCGCGCTACCTGTACGAGGAGACCGGCCGCCGCCCGATGGTGCTGCCGGTGGTGGTAGAGCACTGAGGTTGACGACCGACCACCGACGACTGACCACCGACGACCGACCACCGACGACCGACGACCGACCGTCGCACGTATCGCATCCGTCTGAAGCCCGAAGGCACGAAGGGGA
>CAZJJF010000125.1:0-9392 GCA_964546245.1 uncultured Anaerolineales bacterium | reverse complement strand
GGGTAGAGGCGCGTCCCCTTGCCCCCGCTCAGGATGAGTGCCTTCATGCGCGTCTGATTCCTTTGCCGTAGTTCCCAGGCTATGCGATCACTACTTCGGCGGACCAAGGACGAAGGACCAACGACGAATAGGAGAGCTATTGGTCCTTGGTCCTTGGTCTTTGGTCCGCTCGGTCACTCGTTCCCGTAATACGCTAATCCCCGCTCGCCCTTGACCTCCGTCAGCACCGCTCCCACGAGATGCGCATTCACCCGCTCCAGCATCTTCTTGGCGCGCTGGACAGCCTCGCGCTTCGTCTTCTCCGCCTGCACCACCAGAATCACACCATCCACCCGCGCCGCCAGCACCGCTGCATCGGATACCGCCATCAAAGGCGGAGCGTCGAACAGCACAATGTCAGCATCCTGAATCAGCCGCGCCAGAATCTCGTCGAAGCGGCGCGAGGCCAGCAACTCCGCCGGGTTGGGCGGCAGCGGCCCGCTGGTCAGCGCCCGCAGCCCCGCCACCGGCCCCGCCTGATACGGCGGCTGCGCGGTGGCTGCCTCATCCAGCATCATGCTCGTCAGCCCCGCCGTGTTGGGCAGGCCAAACAGGCTATGCAGCGACGGGCGGCGCAGATCGGCATCGACCACCACGGTCCGCCGCCCCGCCTGGGCCAGCGCCACCGCCAGGTTCGCGACCGTCGTCGACTTGCCCTCGTCCGGCGACGACGACGTCACCACCAGACTGCGCAGCGGCCGGTCGAGACTGGAGAATTCGAGGCTGGTCCGCAGAGTACGATAGGCTTCCGCCGCCGCGCTGCGAGGTTGAGTCAAGGTGATAAGGTCGGGGGGTGTAAGCTGGTCAGGCACGCGATGCCTCAGATAGGCCCGCGATCAGCAATCGCAGGCAAGGATGGAAAGCCCGCCTCGGCAGGTGGGGCCTGGTCCGCCCAGGCTGAAAATGGCATGGCATTGTCAGGCCGCCGGCGTCGCCCGCGTCTCAGCCTCCGGGCGTGTCGCCGGGGCAGGGCGGCGGCCGGGGTCATTCGCGCCGGCCGGAATCACGCCCAGCACGCTCGTTCCCAGGTACTTCTCCACATCCTCCGTGCCGCGCACCGTGCCCGCCGCGACATATTCCAGGCCAAACACGATCACCAGGCCCAGCAAGCCGCCAAGCGCCAACCCCGCCAGCACGTTGACCTTCGTCTGCGGCTTGAAACGATCCCCGTCGCGGGCATTGCGGGTGATGGACGCCAGGATGCGGTCACGCTGGTCCACCTTCTGATTCTCAGAGTCGCGAAACTCAACGAAAGTCTGCGCGAAAGCCTGGGCAATCTGCTTGGCGATGATGGGATCGGCATCCGTGGCGCGGATGCGCAGCGTCAGATTCAACTCATCTGGATCAACCTGGATGCGGCTCTTCAACTCGTCCGGCGGCAGGTCCAGCTTCAGGATATCCGCCACCCGCGCCGCCACATCGTCGTTCTGGCGAATCTGCTCAGCGAAGTTGTTCAACATGCCTTTCGCGCCCTGGCCCGAGCCCCAGTCGGCGGGGCGTGTCGGCAAGACGCTCAATAACACCTCAGAGCGGTATTCAGGCTTCACCAGATAGCGACTGAACACCAACGCGCTCAGCGCCGCCACGGCCGCCAGCACCACGATAATCCAACCGCGCCGCAGGAGAATGCGCACATAGTCGCGAAGCGCCATGAGCCCTCCTTCATCGCGCTATTGTAGCATAGAAAGCCGGGACGGCCAAAGGCAAAGGACCAATAGACTGACTCCCATCGGTCCTTCGTCGTCCCCCGCTTGACGTCCGGTATAACCGGGGTTATACTCTCCCCATGAAAACAGCCATCTCCGTTCCCGACGACCTCTTCGAGCGTGCCGAGCGCGCGGCCCGCGAGCTTGGCATGTCACGCAGCGAGTTGTATGCCACGGCGCTCCGCGAGTATCTCGGCGAGCGGCGTCTCGGCGACGTCACGGCCCAACTCGACGCTCTGTATGCCGACCAGCCGAGCGAGCTCGACCCTGGCCTCGCCCGTCGCCAGTGGCAGTCACTCCCCGCGGAAGAGTGGTGATGCAGCGCGGCGACATCTGGTGGGCCGACCTCGACGACCCAGAGGGCACGGAACCGGGCTATCGCCGCCCGATGCTCATCGTCCAGGCCGACGCCTTCAACCGCAGCCGCATCCAGACCGTCATCGCTGTGACGCTGACGACGAACCTGCGTCTGGCGGCCGCCCCCGGCAACGTCCTCGTCTCAGCCGCCGAGTCGGGCCTCTCCCGCGACTCCGTCGTGAACGTCTCGCAGATTGTCACCCTGGACCGTCGCTACCTCAGCCAGCGGGTCGGCGCTGTGGGCGGCCGCACCCTGGCGCACGTGGACGATGGCCTGCGCCTCGTGCTGGACCTGGCGTAATTCCCCATCTCCAATCCCTGATCCCTAATCCCCCATCTCCGGCACAGCCACCCCGTCCATCGGCAGCGCCTCGCCGGTGGCAGCCCCCGACCGCGCCTTGACCGCGCCGACGAACGCCAGGAACAGCGGATGCGGCCGGTTAGGGCGCGACTTGAACTCAGGGTGATACTGCGTCCCCAACATCCACGGGTGGTCGCGCAGTTCCGAAATGTCCACCAGCGCCCCGTCCGCGCTCGTCCCGCTCACCACCAACCCCGCCGCCTGAAGCGTCGGCAGATAGACATTATTGACCTCGAAGCGATGCCGCCGTCGCTCGCTGATAGTGTCCGTGCCATACGCCGCGTAGGCCCGCGTACCGGGCCGCACGCGGCTCGCCTCCGCCCCCAGCCGCATCGTGCCGCCCATATCGGTGATACTGCGCTGCTCCGGCAATAGATCGATGACCGGGTACTTCGTCGTCTCGTGGAACTCCGTACTGTTGGCCGTCTCGTTACCCAGGGCGTGGCGGCCCAGCTCGATGACCATAATCTGCATACCCAGGCACAGCCCAAAGTACGGAACCTTATCCTCGCGAGCGAAGCGCGCCGCCGCAATCTTGCCCTCGATGCCGCGATGGCCGAATCCCCCCGGCACCACGATACCGCCCGCCTGACTCAGCCGCGCGATGACATCTTCCTTCTCCAACTCCTCGCTATCTACCCAATCGATATCCACATCCAGGCCGTGGGCGACACCCGCGTGCTGCAAGGCCTCCTTGACGCTCAGATAGGCGTCATGCAGCTCCACGTACTTGCCAACCACCGCGACCCTCACGCTCGGCTTCGGCCGGCGAATCGCCTCCACCAGCCGCCGCCACTCAGCCAGGTCCGGCGCGTGGGCGGGCAAGTCCAGCTCACGCACCACGTAGTCGCCCAGGCCCGCCGCCTCCAATTCCAGGGGTACAGCGTAGATCGTATCCGCCGTCACCAGCGGAATCACGCCCCCCACCTCCACGTCCGTAAACAGCGCGATCTTAGCCCGCACATCATCCGCCACCGGATGATCGGACCGGGTAACGATCACATCCGGCTGGATGCCGATACCGCGCAACTCCTTGACGCTATGCTGGGTCGGCTTCGTCTTTAGCTCCCCCGTCGCCCCGATATGGGGCAGCAGCGTGACGTGGATGTACAGCACATTCCGGCGGCCCACATCCTTGCGCATCTGGCGAATCGCCTCCAGGAAAGGCAGACTCTCAATATCGCCAACCGTCCCGCCAATCTCGACAATCAACACATCCAGGTCGCCCGACCGCGACGCCAGGCGGATGCGGCGCTTAATCTCGTTGGTGATATGGGGAATCGTCTGAATCGTCTTACCCAGATAATCCCCGCGCCGCTCCTTAGTGATCACCTCCGAGTAAATCTGGCCCGTCGTCGCGTTGCTGGCGCGAGTCAGATTCTCGTCGACGAAGCGCTCGTAATGCCCCAGGTCCAGGTCCGTCTCCGCCCCATCCTCCAGCACGAACACCTCACCGTGCTCGTAAGGACTCATCGTCCCCGGATCAACATTGATATACGGGTCCAGCTTCTGGATGGCGACACGCAACCCACGCGCCTTCAGCAGCCGCCCCAACGACGCCGCCGTGATACCCTTACCCAAAGAGCTGACGACACCGCCCGTGACAAAGATGAACTTGGTGGTCATGCTACGACTCCTGATAGCGAGCGCGCGACAACACAAAAGGGGCCACAAACGGAGCCAGGTCCTACAGCGCGCTCATCGCGCCTGTGAGACGTGCCCGCGTGTGGCCTTGACATTCAATAGACCATCGGCATCGGCCAATCTTACGTCGATAGCGCCCCACCGCTACCCACCGTCAGCCACTCCTCGACGTGACGGATGAAAACCCGTACCTCCATCTTCTCGGCCGCCATACCCTTGTAGAAGCCCCGCACCGGCGTCGCGTCGGCAAAGTCACGCCCCACCGCCACCCGCACATAGTTGGCATTGGTAGGGCGATTGTGAGTCGGGTCCAGCGCCAGCCACCCCCGACCGTCCACGAAGACCTCGGCCCAGGCGTGGGACGCCAGCGTCGCATCGTGAGGCTTGGCCGGGTCATACAGGTAGCCGCTCACATAGCGCGCCGCAATGCGCTCCGCCCGACACAGCGCCAGCAGCAGGTGAGCGAAATCCTGGCACACCCCCTGCCGCCCCGTCAGCACCCCCTCCGCCGTGGTGGAGATGTCAGTGCTGCCCGGTACATACTCGCACGTATCGAAGATAGCCCTCATCAGGCTCAGGGCGCGCGCCTCGTCGCTCTCCCCCTGGCTGTGCGTGCGGGCAAACTGGGCCATCTCCCAGGTCTGCGGCACGTAGCGGCTCGGCGACAGGTAATCATGCCGGTCCAGCGGCGACAGCGGCGGCGCAGCGATCAGCGCGCTATCGCTCGTCTCTACCAGACTTGTTGCGGTAACCGTCAGGCTCTTGTGCCAGGGCAGCACGCTGTAGCAATGAACCGCATTGCCGAAGCGATCGCTGACGCGGCTGACCGGCGTCGCTGGCTCGAGGGCAACCCGCGCCCCCACCAGCCGCTGCCCCTCGTCGTCACGGGGTTCAAGCCGCGCCTCGCCGGTCTGCTCACGTACCAGATGGTCGTACCGAAAGATCGTGTGGTGCTCGATATAGAGTCGCATGGGTCTTCAGGGAGAGGCCGACAGGCGCCGTCTCTCCCTATCGAGTGTCATCTTTGCATCAAGCCTGACTGGCGCCGCGCTGCTCGTCATGGAGCTTCGTGAGCGCCGCCAGGGTATTGGTCCCCAGGGCCGAGTACAGCTCAGCCCCGCTGGCGGCCAGGTCCGCCTTGAACTGGTCGGCGACCTCGAAGTCCGCGATCGCCACGAGCACCGACGAATCAGCGCCCAGGCTCCCGCCAATCGCCTTGAGTTTATCGTCAGCGAAACCGCTGTCCGTCATCTTCTCCACTGCCCCGCCGATCACCGCGCCCACCGCCGCCGTCGCCAGCGCGAGCGGACCGAACAACAGGCCAATCGCGCCCCCGACGGCCCCACCCACCACCGCGCCACGACCCAGGCCATGCTCGTCGCGGTCGTAAATGTGGAGCTTCCCCTCCTCGTCGCGCTTGACGATCGCCAGGTCCTTGAGGCCCTTCATGTTGTTCGACTTCATGAAGGTATCGGCCGCCACATCGTCCGGCCACGCCGCCAGAATGAACTCGCCATACTGACCCAACGGCGTGCCGCGCGGACCTTGATCCTGGAGGGCCATCTCGCGGAATGACTCCTCGCGCACCGCGTCCACCTTATCATCGACTGGCACTACCTGCTGGCGGCGAGGATCCTGAAGCTCATCCTCCTGCCGTTGGAGCGACTCGTACTCGCCCGGATCCGGGACTTGCGACATGCCTGCCCTCCTTGTACGTTGCTGCTGCGTGTCCTTGCCCACGCAAGATTATACTCCATTGCCGAATCCCGTCGACCCTGGGCTATTGCTGCTGTTGCTGCTGCTGCCCGCCCCTTCCCCCCGCTCGCGGCGCCAGTGGCGGGGGGCCGGTGATGTCAAAATAGGTTTGCGCGATGGCCTCACCCACATAGTTCATCTTGCTTTGCAGGCCATCTAGATAGTGATGAAAGCCGCTGAGCGCGTCGCGAATGTCGAGATACTCCATCTCCGCGCACAGCCGCCCCACCGACCGCTCCGCCAGGTTCGTCGGCCGCCCCTGGTGGCCTGAGATGGCAGCCAGCGCAATGCGCACCTCATCCAGACAGAACAGCACACTCCGCGGAAACTGGCGGTCTAGCAACAGGAAATCGGCAACCCGCCACGAATGTAGCTGCGAGTGAGCGCGGCGATACGGCTCGAACGCACTGCACGACTTGAGCAGCGCGATCCATTGTAGCGTACCCAGTGGCGAGCCCTCGGCATCCTCCGCGAGCGCAGCGTACTTCACGTCCAGAATGCGCGTCGTCTTGTCTGCCCGCTCCAGATACTTGCCCGCCTGGATGAAATACCACCCCTCACCGTGAGTCATCGACGCATCCGTCGCCCCCTGGAACAGGTGCGAACCGTTACGAACCTCAGTGAAGAAGTCGTATGGATTACGAGCCACCGTCGCCACATCGTAGCCGCGCACCTGATGATACAGGCGGTTGATCTGCTCCCACATCTCGCGGCTGATCTGCTCCCGCACGGCGCGGGCATTCTCTCTCGCGCGCTCGATGCTGGCAACCACCGTGTTAGCATTACTGGGATGGCTCAACAGAAAATGCGTCACCGTACTGGCCGAATACTCATCCAACGCCTCGCGAAAGCGCGCCTGGTCGCCCGTGATAGCAATCAGCGGCTCCCACAACAGCGCCTCGCTCAGGTGCGGCGCATCCAGCGACGCCTGAAAATTGACGGCGATGATGCGCGCCACATCCTCAGCGCGCTCCAGGTAGCGCGCCATCCAGAACATCGACTCGGCCACGCGCGACAGCATACAACCTCCAACCTACTCATCAATCACCCACGTATCCTTGCTGCCACCGCCCTGCGACGAATTGACCACCAACGAGCCGCGCCGCAACGCCACCCGCGTCAGCCCGCCCGGAATCAGCCGAATCGCCTGCCCATACAGAACATACGGGCGCAGGTCCACGTGGCGGCCCTCGAAACCACCCTCCACAAACGCCGGGTGTCGGCTGAGGGCAATCGTCGGCTGCGCGATAAAATTGCGCGGCTGCGCTCGCACCTTGTCCGCAAAGGCCGCCCGCTCGGCCGCCGTGGCATGCGGGCCAACCAACATCCCATAGCCGCCCGCCTCGTTGACCGACTTCACCACCAGCTTGTCCAGGTTAGCCAGAATGTAGCCCTGCTCAACAGGATTGATTCCCTGATACGTCGGCACATTACGCAGAATCGGCTCCTCGCCCAGATAGTAGCGAATCATGTCGGGAACATAGGGGTACACCGCCTTGTCGTCGGCCACCCCGGTCCCAATCGCGTTCGCGATGGTCAGGTTGCCCGCCCGGTAGGCGTTGAACAACCCTGCGCAGCCCAACTCCGAATCGGCGCGAAATGCCAGGGGATCGAGGAAGGCATCATCCACCCGCCGATACAGCACATCAATCCCTTGCAAGCCCTGGGTCGTGCGCATGAACACCCGGTTGTCGTGGGCCACCAGGTCGCGGCCCTCGACAATCTCGATACCCATCTGCCGCGCCAGGAAGGAATGCTCGAAATACGCCGAGTTGTAGATACCCGGTGTCAGCAACGCCACCGTCGGCGTCTCGACATTATAAGGCGCGACACTGCGTAGCGTTTCCAGCAGCAATTGAGGGTATTGCTCCACCGGTAGCACACCGTACCGCTCGAACAGGCGCGGGAACGCCCGCTTCATCGCCGCCCGATTCTCCAGCACGTAGGACACACCCGACGGACTGCGCAGGTTGTCCTCCAGCACCAGATAGTTACCCTCCTCGTCGCGTATCAGGTCCGTGCCCGTAATGTGGATGTAGACGCCACCCGGCGGCTCGACGCCCACCATCAGGTCACAGAAGCCCTGCGCGCCGAGCACCATCTCCGGCGGCACGATACCCTCGCGCAGGATACGCTGCTCGTGGTAAATATCGTGCAGAAACAGGTTGAGGGCCGTGACACGCTGCCGGAGACCCTGGTCCAGCACCTGCCACTCCCGCTGCGGGATAACACGGGGGATGAGATCGAAGGGAAAAATGCGCTCGATGCCTTCCTGCGCCGAATACACAGTGAACGTGATGCCCTGGTACAGAAAGGCGATATCCGCCAGCTGCACCCGCTCCTCGAAATCGGCGCGGGTCAATTCATCCAGGCGCTCGAACAGGCGCTCGTAGTGCGGGCGGGGCCGCCTCTGCGCGTCGAACATCTCGTCGAAGAAGCCGTCCGTCGTGTAGTGATCAAAGAGGTGAGGCATGACGCGGCCCTCGTGGGTAGGCTGGAAAGTCGCTCGCGACGCACGCGCCCTGCTTGCGCGGGATGTAGCCATCCCGCGCAAACGAGCTTCGCCGAGCTAACACGCCAGGGTCCATCCGCCCAGCGGGCGAGGCGCGGCTACCGCGCAGCAGGGCGCAGCGCCGCGCCCACCGTCCGCCGCCGCAGCGCCAGCGCCGCGCCCAGACCGAAGGCGAGGGCCGCGAGCAAGGCCGCCAGCGCCAACAACCCCGTCGTGTCGCCCGCGATATTCGGGTTCGTCTCAGGGTCACTGGCAATATTGGGGTTCGTCCTGGGGTCGGTCGCAATGTTGGGGTTCGTCCTGGGCGCGCTGGCCGGGTCCGCCGTGGCGAGCGGCTGAGGGGCTGTCGTGGCCGCCGCCATCGGCGCAACGGCCGCCCCCATCTCGACCTCGGCCGGCGCAAGGCTGCCCGGCACAACCCCCAGCAGCAAGATCGCCACCACCAGCGCACCCGCCACCACCAGCCCCGCGGTCGCCACGAAGCGCATAGCGAATCTCCTTCTGCCAGATGGCGTCTCATCGTCCGAAAATGGCGAGAAGTAGGGTTTACCACGCCCCCAGTAACCTGTCAAACGCGGCGGCGAGGGACCTCAGGCGGGAGCCACCTCGGCCGGGCGCGGCGTCGCCTCGATCACCTGGCGCGTGCGCGCCCAGGCCTGCTGCGCCTGGGCCAGCGTCGCGTCGCTCGTCGGCAGCTCGTGGTAGTGCGCGTCCACGTAAGCATTGGTGAGGAACCGCAGATCACCTTCGGCGGTCGGGAAAGCCGCCACCAGGACCGGCAGATACTCGTAGGGCGTGTCATCCCACGGCCGCGCCACGCCTCGCTCGGCCGCCACCGCCTGAAGCGCCGCGTAGATGCGGCGCACCGAGTCGGCCGCCTGGCTGTGGGGGCGCCGCCGGAAGCGCCCCACAGCCCGCCCCCACAGGCTACGCGCATCGTCAGCGAAAGCCTCCGTCGACCACACCGACTCGCGCAACTCCCCCACGGGCTCTAACGCCGCCGCCCGCCGCCGCTGTG
>CAZJJF010000124.1:2073-9449 GCA_964546245.1 uncultured Anaerolineales bacterium | reverse complement strand
AGGCGGCTGCGACCACCGCCCCCGCCGCCGCCGCGCCAACGACCGCCCCCGCCGCCGCGCCGACGACCGCCCCCGCTGCCAAAGCGGCTGCGACCACTGCCCCCGCTGCCGCGACTGCCAAGCCGGTTCCCACCCTTCCCGTCGGCAGTGGCGGCAAGGTCCCCGACGCCATCAAAACCGCCGGCGTGTTGCGCGTCGGCTCCCAAGAAACCTACGTGCCCGCCGAGTTCCGGCAAGACGGCAGCACCGAGCTGACCGGCTTCACCGTTGATCTGCTGAAGGAAATCACCAAGCGCTGGGGCGTCAACCTGGAGTATACCAACGCCCAATACTCCGCCCTGATTCCGGGCCTGCAAGCCGATCGCTTCGACATCGGATCGGGCGGCATGAGTCCCAACCCCTCGCGCCTCGAGGCAGTGGACATGGTCGGCTACTTCCAGTCCGGCGCTACTTTCATCATCGACAAGAAGAACGCCAGTAAGTACCCCGCCACCGCCACCGCTCAGGATTTCTGCGGCAAGACCGTCGGCATGTTGCAGGGGTCCAGCACGCTCCAGGCCGCCTTCGACAAGGAAAACGAGAAGTGCGTCGCCGCGGGCAAGCCACCCATCACCATCCAGACCTTTGACACCACGCCCAACGGCCTCCAACAGGTCTCCCTGGGCCGCATTGATGCCTACACGCCAGATTTCGCCCAGACGCTGTACATCGTCAAGACCGACCCCGACAAGTACGCCACGGTCGGCACTAACTACTACCTGGTGAAGTACCCCATCACCTGGACGACGAAGAAGGGCGACCCCAAGGCCGAGCAGATTCGCGACGCGCTGGCCGCGACTCTCAACGACATGATCGCCGACGGCACGTACAAGCGGATTCTTGAGAAGTGGGGCGTCACGGGCGGCGCGGTCGTTCGACCGGCTGTGAATAGCCTGACCGTAGACCAGTAGGACGCCAGCAGGAAGGCGGGATATCCTCTATGGAGAAGAAGCCCATGGCAGACACGAAGCCCGTGAATGCTTCCCTGGACGAGGTCCCGCCTTCCATGCCGAACGTGGGCGCACCCCCTCCTGCTCAGCCAACTCAGCCGACCTCTGACTACGTGGTCGTAGCGCCGTTCCCCTGGCGCAGCTGGCTTGAGCTAGCCGTCGTCGCGAGCATCGTCGCCTGGGTGCTGATCGCAGCCGTCCGCTCCGGCGTGGTCTCCCTCGAGATCATTGGCCGCTTCCTGTTCGGCGAGGGCATGCTCCTTGCCGTCGGCTACACACTTTACCTGGCGACACTTGGCACTATAATTGCCATTATCCTGGGCATCGGGGTCGCCCTGATGCGAGTCAGTGGCGACCCCGTCCTCTCGCGGCTCGCTGCCGCCTATGTCTTTGTCTTTCGCGGCACGCCGATGCTGATTCAGATCCTGTTTTGGTTCAACGCCCTGCCCGTGATGATCAAAGTCTTCCACATTGAGATTCCCTTTACCAACATTGTTCTGGTCAACGCGCCCACCATCGCCATCATCACGCCCTTCGTCGCCGCCCTGCTCGGTCTCTCCCTCGCCGAGACTGGCTACATGGCCGAGGTAGTGCGGAGCGGTATGCTCGGCGTCGATCGCGGCCAACGCGACGCGGCTCGCGCACTGGGCTTGACCGAGAGCACCATTCAACTGCGCATTGTCATTCCCCAGGGCTTACGCATCGTCCTGCCCGCCATCGGCAACGAGTACATTACCATGCTCAAGAACACGTCGCTGGCGTATATCATCGGCTACGCCGAAATCCTGCGTCGGACCAGCGACATCTACACCTCCAACTTCAGGGTCATGGAACTCCTGGTCGTGGCGGCCTTCTGGTATCTCGTCCTTACCAGTCTCGTCTCGCTCTTGCAACACGCCGCTGAACGCCGCTTCCCGGCGAGGTAAGACCTCATGGCAGAAACACTCAAGGTCGAGGCCCGTGGCGTCTGGAAATCCTACGGCACGCTGTCCGTCCTCAAGAATGTCTCCCTATCGCTGGCGCCGGGCGGCATTATCGCCGTTATCGGCCCGTCGGGGGGCGGCAAGTCCACCTTCCTGCGCTGTATCAACCACCTGGAAGTGATCGACCGTGGCTACATCACCGTCGACGGCGAGATGGTCGGCTATCGCAAGGGGACCGGCAACACCCTCCATATCCTGCCCAACAAGCAGCTGAGCGCGCAGCGCGCCCGGATCGGCATGGTCTTCCAGCACTTCAATCTCTTCCGCCACATGACCATCGGCGAGAACATCATGTTCGCGCCCATGCAAGTGCGACGCCAGTCCCGCGCCGAAGCCCGCGCGCGGGCCGTCGCCCTTTTGACGCGCATGGGGCTGGAAGCGAAGTTCGATGCCTACCCAGGCCAACTATCCGGCGGCCAACAGCAGCGCGCCGCCATCGCCCGCGCCCTGGCCATGGACCCGACGCTCCTGTTGCTGGACGAGCCGACCAGCGCCCTTGACCCCGAGCTGGCCGCGGAGGTGGGCGCGGTGATTCGCAACCTGGCGGCCGAGGGGCGTTCGATGCTGGTCGCGGCCCACGACCTGAACCTGGTCCGCGACGTCGCCAAGCAGGTGGTCTTCATGGTCGGCGGGGAGATTATCGAGCAGGGGGAAACCCATCAGGTGCTGGACCACCCGCAGCATCCCCGAACGCAGCAGTTCCTGGCCACGATGGCGGCCTCGCGAGCCGCCGAGAGAGGGTAATACCCCAATGACCGAACCATCCCCCGCGCCGCCCCTCAACGGCGCGACTGACTCTCTGGACATGCACCTCAGCCGCCGCAAGTCGCGGGAAAACACGCGGGTCATCGCCGACATGATCTATACCCGGTTGCGCGACGGGATTCTCAGCGCGGAGCTTCGCCCCAGCCGCCGCCTGGTAGAGGACGAACTGGCGGAGTGGCTGAACGTCAGCCGCACCCCAGTGCGCGAGGCGCTGCTGCGCCTGGAGCAAGAGGGGCTGGTAGAGCGCGACCGGGGCTGGGTCGTCCGCGAGTACAACCCGGCCGAGACACGAGCGCGACTCGAGTGCCGCCTGGCTATCGAAGGCTATGCAACCTGCCTGGCCGCCACGCGCCGCACCGAGGCGCAGCTAGAGGAACTGCGCGCCCTCGCCGACGCCATGGAGCAGCCAGGCCTCTCGCGCCGCGACTTCAATCAACTCAACGACCGCTTCCACAAGGTAATCATCGAGGCTGCCGGCAATGCGCCGCTGGCCAACCTGCACGCCCAGACCAAGATGAACTACTGGGACCTGAGCGTCCCCGTCATCTTCACGCCCGACCTGGACCGCGCGATTCACGCCGACCACCGTGACCTGATCGAGGCGCTGGCAAGGGGGGATGGCGACAAAGCCGAGGCCCTGGCCCGCCTCCACATCCAGCGCACCATCGAAGTCGTGCTGCGGGCCTTGGGGCTGCCCGCCTAGCTCTGCGCCCCCTGAGCCACGGCCATGACCCGACCGCGCCCCGCGCTCACTCCCCCCCTCATCCTGCGCGCCTCCTCCTCCCACTTGTATGCCGGCGCTCGCCTGCGCCTGGCCGATAGCGCGACGGCCGACCAGTTGCTGCACCGCAGCGAGGCGGGCACGGCAGTGATTCTGCTCTTCGCCGACGGCGCAGAGACAACGGCCCACCTCGACCGTGCCCCCGACGGACGCCTGACCCTCCACGTCGCCGCCTACACCACCGCGCGCGGCACGTTCATCTCCCCTCGGACCTGGAGCATCGCATCGGTGGAACAAGGCAGCCTAAGACTCACGGGCTTTGCAGCTGGCCCGTCATCCTGAACTGGTCCCCATCCTCACGGGTCGCCACGTCCATCGTTACCTGGTCTGCGTCGAAGCGCATGCGGAAGGTGTAGGCGTCGATGCTGCCGATCTGGTCATACTCGAAGACAAAGGTCTGCCCATCCGACCAGACTCCACGCGCACCGCCCGGCAGCCCGTAGTCGCCCGGCGACATCCGATACACCCCGTCCAGACCGAGCATCCCCGTCAGGGGTGTGTCACGGCCTGCCACCGTAATTCGCCATGCCGCCTCGGCCGTGTCGTTGAAATCGAGGCGCATGGTTGCCAGCCCCATGGGATTCGGTCCCAGCGCGATAGTCTTGCCCGAGATCGCCCGCGCCGTATCAGGGAGGGTCGTCACGGGACGCGGTGCGGGCGGCTGTGCGATGGTCGCCAGCGTCGCGTTGAGCCGGGCGACAGCGGCGGGGTTGGCGGGCAGCGGCTTCTGCATGTCGCCCAGCGCCGCGTACAGCAGCGGCCCCACCTGGTCGCCCTCGAAGCCACCCCCCGTTGTCTGGATGACCATGTTCAGCGACGGGTAGACGACGGTATACTGCCCGCCGCGCCCGTCAGCGCGAAACTCACCCGGCGAGGCATCGGGGGGCAACCACCAGCCGAGGCCGTAGTTGTCGTCGCTGTCCGACTTGATGTGCGGCTTGACCGAGTTCTCGACCCACTCGCGGGAGACGATCTGCTGGTCCTCCCAGCGGCCCTTGTTGAGCCACAGGTAACCAATCTTCGCCATATCCTGCGGGTACAGGTGCAGGTCGCCCCAGCCATGCTGGACGCCCTTCTTGTCGGCGGGCCAGTAGGCGTCGTAGATGCCCAGCGGCTCGAACAGATTCTGGCGAGCAAAGTCGAGGGTCGTCATCCCTGTCACCTGTTGCAGGATGGCCGAAAGCAGGTGAGACCCCAGGTTGCAGTACGCGAACTGTGTCCCAGGCTCCGCCACCATCGGGCGGTCCAGCGCGAACTGGACCGGGTCCGGCGCGGCCCGCATCTCCAGGGTCAGCGGCTCGTTGGCGGCCCGCGTGCAGTCGAGGCCGGAGGTCATACTCGCCAGATGCCTGACCGTGATGCGCTCCTTGCGCGCGTCCCGGTTGGCAATGGTGCGGTCGGGGAAGAACGACAATAGGGGCTGATCGAGCTTGAGCTTGCCCTGGTCGGCGGCGATACCAATCAGGGTGGTCATGACGCTCTTGGTCTCCGACGCCAGGTCGTGGACGGTATTGCCATCGTAGGGGTAGAGGGTGGCGTCTGCCACGACTGACCCGTTGCGAATCAACATCAGGCTGTGAACAGGGATGTTCTGGTCCCGAATGGCCTGTAATGCCTCTGCGAGCCGGGCGGAGTTGATGCCATTCTCTTCGGGTGTCGCGGTGTGCCAGCCCTCGGTGGGCCAGTAGGTCGGCACAGACGCGGACGGTTGGGTGTTCGAGCGCATCACCAGGGCGAAGGCCAGCAAGGCTAGGAGAATCAGCAACGCCAGGGCAAGCGCCACGCGCCTGGCGCGGTCAGGGGTGGATGTGGTCGTCACGGGACACCTCCTTACAGCCTGGCCCCCGAGACCAATGACCTCCATTTCATCATATCCCCGCTGCCCCCCTGCCGGGTGGAGGAATCTCCCCATGAGGTGAAGATACCTCCACCCGGTAGCGTGATGCGCATCATAACTGACGTAGGCGAATCGACCGAAAGTCGCCCTTATCGCGCATATCTTCACGCCTTTACACACGTCTATCTCCGTAGTACAATGGCATTAGAGACCAGCCGCGTCACAGCCCGGCTGGTCCCGCTCCCAGGAACGCCAACGCCACGAGGCCCTCATGCCGCCACGGTCCGAGCTTTTTGCCCTGGTCGACCGCCATTGGGACGACCTGCTCGCCTTCACCCGCCGCCTGGTCCAGACGCCTAGTCTACCCGGTCAGGAGCACGACGTCGCTGCCCTCGTCCAGGACGAGATGCAGCGTCTCGGCTACGACGAGGTGCGCGTCGACCATGCGGGCAACGTGGTAGGCACGCTGCGCGGCGGCGACGGCCCCGCCCTGCTCCTCGACACCCACATGGACCACGTCGCCGTGGGCGACCCGGCCCGCTGGCCGCATCCGCCCTTCGGCGCAGAACTTCACGACGACGCCATCTGGGGCCGCGCCACTGTCGACATCAAGGGACCGCTGGCCGCCCAGGTCTACGCCGTGGCGGCCCTCAAGGCGGCCGGCTACGCCTTCCCCGGCCCGGTCCACGTGGCCGCCGTCGTCCAGGAGGAAATCGGCGGCTACGGCACGCGCAGCCTGCTGACGTGGTTGCGGCCCGACATCGCCCTCATCGGCGAACCGTCGGCCAACCGCCTGGCGCGCGGTCACCGCGGCCGCGTCGAGTTGCACGCCACCATCAAGGGCCGCTCGGTCCACGCCAGCGTGCCCCACCTGGGCGTCAACCCCCACTACAGCGTCGCCCGCTTCCTGAGCACGCTCCGCGACGCGCCCTTGCCGGAGCAGGCCGAGTTTGGCGCGTCATCTGTCGCGCCTACCCTGTACAGTACCGATAACCCCAGCGCCAACGTGATTCCGTCCGAGATTTACCTTGTCCTCGACTATCGCAACATCCCCGCCGACCCGCCGGAGGCCGCGCGGGCGCGCATGGCCGCGCTATTGGCGGCCAGCCTGGAAGCCGAGGCATCAGCCGACATCGTGATTCCGCAGCGCACGTACAAGACCTGGACGGGGGTCGAATGGCAATCACCCGCCATCTTCCCGGCCTTCGAGACCCCCACCGACTCGCCGGTCGTCCGCGCCGCCCACACCGCCCTGTCCGAGGCGCTGGGCGCGGAGGCGCCGGTTATTCTCTGGCGTTTTGCCACAGACGGCGGCCACACGGCCGCGGCGGGTGTACCCACCATCGGTTTCGGCCCCGGCGATGACCGCCTGGCCCACACCATCACGGAACACCTGCCGCTGACCGACCTGCGCATCGGCTGCGCAGGCACGATTGCCCTGGTGGAGAGCCTTGGCCATCTTTGACGCCACGCCTGAATCACATAACACATTGGAGTTCCCGGCGTTATCTAGTGTAGCGGCGGGCGCCGCGCGTCGGTCACTTCCAGATGAGAAGGACCTCGCGACACGGGCAACACGCCACGATCGCGAGGCTTTTGGCCTGCTGTACGACCGCTACGTTACCCGAATCCACCAATATGTGTATTATAAGGTGGGTAGCGAGTCGGAGGCCGAAGACCTGACGGCGCAGGTATTCCTGCGCGCCTGGGAAGCTATTGGCGGCTACGAGTGGCGAGAGCATCCGTTCTCGGCCTGGTTGTTCCGCATCGCCCGCAATCTGGTGGTCGACTACCACCGCGCGCGGCGCGACACCGTCAGCCTGGAGGGGACCGACGGGCGGGGCGACGCCGAGCCGAGCGATGCCAGTATGCCGGACCAGTCTCTCCAGGCGCTCTTTACCTCCGAGCAGCTCCGCCGCGCGGTCAGTCAACTCACTGAAGAGCAGCAGGACGTCATCTTGCTGCGCTTCATGGAAGGCTATAGTACGGCAGAGATCGCCGCCCTGATGGGGAAGCGAGAA
>CAZJJF010000124.1:0-2063 GCA_964546245.1 uncultured Anaerolineales bacterium | reverse complement strand
CGGCCTTCAGTTCCGTGGCCTGGCGGCGCTTCGCGAGCTTGTACACTGGGGGATGGAGGATGAGCCTCGCTGAATTGCTGGATGTCTGTCTGAGGGACATCCAGTCGGGCGCAGGCACAATTGAAGATTGTCTGGCGCGCTATCCACAGCACGCCGACGACTTGCGGCCCCTGTTGGAGATGGCGGTCAGGCTGGAGGGCATCAAGGCCCCCGCGCCGTCCCCTGCCTTCCAGGCGCAGCTGCGCCAGCAGCTGATGGACCTGCCGGAGCCGACCCCCGCGCCGCGCCGCGCGCTGGCCTTCCCCGTTCTCGCGGGGCGGTCGCGCCAGATATCGCGCGGCGCTGTGCGCTGGTTGGCCGCCGCTGCCGCTGTGATTCTCCTGGTGCTGTCCCTCTCGACGGCTGCCCTGGCGTCAGGCGCTCTGCCCGACGAGCCGCTCTACCCTGTCAAGCGCGCCACCGAGCAGGTTCGCCTCGCCGTGACCTTCAACGCCGCCGACCGCGCCCAGCTTCACGCCATGCTGGCTGAGCTGCGCCGCCGCGAGGCCGAGGCCATGCTCGCTCGCGGCGCGGCGGGCCAGGCCGAGAATCTGTTCCAGGAAGCGCGTCAACAGCAGGATCGGGCCGTGGCCCTCGGCCTGCCCGTGATTCCCGCCGTCGCCCCGACAACCCAACCCTCGCCGCTGGTTCCGACGGCCACGCGCACCGCCCCACCGCGCTCGCTCCTTGCACTGCCCACCGCCACGCGCATTCCGCCCACCGCCACGCGCGTGCCACCGAGCGCCGCCGTTGCGCCCCTCGGCCGTGCCCCGGCGGTAGCCGCCCCGGCTGAGGCGGCCCCGGCGACAAGCACGCCACTACCGCCGCCGTCCAGCACGCCGTTCCCGCCGCCTATCCCGACGGCCACGCTGGAGCCGCCCATCCCCACGCCGCCCGCCTATCCGCCGCCGACGTCACCCTATCCGGAGCCACCGACGCTCACGCCCCCGCCGCCCACGGAGCCACCCGTCAAGCGACCGCCGCAGCCCACGTCGGCCCCGATCTTCACGGCAACGGCGACGGCCGGGTCGGGCATCAGCAACCCCGGCGCGACCAGCACGCCCACCACGCCGCCGACTCGCACCCCGACGGCGAACCCGCGCCCGCAGCGCACCCCCATCCCGCTCCCGACGCGGACCAGCGTCCCGCCCACGGTCGAGCCAACGTCGCCGCCCGCGCCCACGGCCCAACCCACATCGCCGCCCGCGCCCACGGCCCAACCCACCAGCGCCACGCCCTGAGAGCCAGCCGCCGGCATAACAAAGGCCCTACGGGTTTCAGTAACCCGTAGGGCCTGTCCTTTGCCATTCGCCATTGGCGATTCCGCTATCCGCGTACCTGGCTGCCCGGCGCCGGTGCGAAGCGGTAGCCGCGTCCGCGCTCCGTGACAATATAGTGCGGGTCGGTGGCGTCCCGCTCCAACTTCTGGCGCAGCCGCCAGACGTACAGCTTGACGTACTCGGCCCGATCGGCGTACTCGCGCCCCCACACCTTTTCGAGAATCGTGTCCGCGCTCAGAGTCTCATCGGCGTGCTCGACGAGCAGGAAGAGGAGCTTGCGCTCGGTGGCCGTCAGGTCCACCGCCTTCCCATCGCGCATCACCTCCCAGCCGGAGGCGTCGATGCTGAGATAATCATCGCGGTACAGGGGGCCGCTGCCGGCGGACTGGGCCATGCGCACGCGGCGCAAAATAGCCTCAATACGAGCCTCCAACTCCTTCAGGCTGAAGGGCTTGGATACATAATCATCTGCGCCCAGTCGCAGTCCCATCACGCGGTCAGCATGATGATCGGAACCGTCGACCGTTCGCGCAGCAGCTTGCACAAGTCCCACCCAATCAGGCCCGGCATCATCACGTCCACGATAGCCAGGTCCGGCTGGTATTTGTCAAAGGTTTCCAGACCCTGCACCCCATCATGCGCCTTGGCGACGTTGTAGCCCTGGCGCTCCAGGTACACCGCCAGCGCATCCACAAGGCGCTGGTCGTCGTCGACGATCAACACCTTGCCCCGCTCAGCCCCTGG
>CAZJJF010000123.1:5819-9482 GCA_964546245.1 uncultured Anaerolineales bacterium | reverse complement strand
TGGTGCGCGAAGACCCTAACGGCCCGTGGACCAACGTCTACAACATCATCGAGGGCTTCACCTTCGAGCCGGGCTACAATTACACCCTGCGCGTGCGCGTGACCGACTCGCCCAAGCCGATTCCCGCCGACGCCTCGTCGAAGACCTACACGCTTATCGAGGTAGTGAGCAAGACTCCCGCGCCGACGCCGGGGCCGCATGCCTGGCTGGCCGGTACGAGCTGGACGCTGACCGAGATGGGTGGCAAGCCCCCCGTCGCCAGCCCGCAGCCCGCCACGCTTGAGTTCGGCCTTGACGGGCGCGTCGGCGGCTCGGCGGGCTGCAACCGCTATACCGCCACCTACACCGAGGACGCAGGCAGGCTCGTCATGGGCCAGGGCGCATCGACGCGCATGCTGTGCAACGCGCCCGGCGTCATGGAGCAGGAGTCCGCCTATCTCAAGACGCTGGCCGGAAGCCACACCTTCAGCCGTGACGGTGACCGCCTCGTGGTGAAGACTGCCGACGGGGGGACACTGGTGTTCAAGAAGTCGTAGCAGCCTATTGGCGCGCCGGGATGCATATCGGCGCTGATGAGGCGAAGCCCTGCTGGCTAAGCGGCGCCAGCGGGGCTGCATGCTTGAGGCACGTGCGCCCGCCCAAAGTGGCGTGGGCGTCGCGCTACGAGTAGAATGAGGGGCACTCTGACGTTATACAGGAGACGCTGTTGAGCGCACGTCAAGGCAGCCTGGCGCGGGCCACCCTCATTCTGATGGCCTCGTTCATCGTCAGTCGTCTGTTAGGGTTGGTTCGCGAGGCGGCGCTGGCCTATCAGTTCGGCACCAACCCCGACTATGGCGCGTACCTGGCCGCCTTCCGCGTCCCCGACTTTCTGTTCAACGTCATCGGGGCAGGGGCCATTGGCTCGGCCTTCATCCCGGTCTTTGCCGCCGCCCTGGCCCGCCGCGAGCAGGACGACGCCTGGCGATTGGCGAGCGCCATCATGAACCTGATGACGGTGTTCCTCATTCTGGGGGCCGTCGTTGCCGCCATCTTTGCCCCGCAGATCACCACCCAACTCATCGTACCGGAGTACCCACCGGCGGAACAGGCGCTAACGGCCTCCCTGGTACGGGTGATGCTCGTCTCGCCGGTCTTGTTCGGGGTCAGTGGCCTGATCATGGCCATCCTCAACTCGCACCAGCGATTCTTTCTGCCCTCCCTGTCCCCCATCGTCTACAATCTGGCGATCATTTTCGGGGCGATGGTCCTGGCGCCGCTGGGCCTGGGGGTGCGCGGGCTGGCGGCGGGCGTCGTCATCGGCTCCGCGCTACACCTGGGGGTGCAGTTGCCGGGGCTGCGGCGCATCCCCAACCCATATTTCTGGACCTTCGGTCGGCACAATCACCGGGTACGGGAGGTGGGCAGGTTGCTGGGGCCGCGCGTCCTGGGCATGGCAGCGGTGCAGATCAACTTCATCGTCAACGTCAACCTGGCCTCGCGCATGACCGATGGCCCAGCCCGCGTCGCCGCGCTGAGCTACGCCTGGATGCTGCTCATGCTGCCCGTCGGAGTGTTCGCCCAGTCCATCGCCCAGGCGGTGTTCCCGACCTTCTCAGCCCAGGTTGGGCGCGGTGACCGGGATGCGCTGCGCGACACGTTCAACTACCTCCTGCGCCTGATTCTGTTCGTCAGCGTGCCCGCCACGGTCGGCCTCATCATGCTGCGTGTGCCCTTCATTCAGCTGCTGTTTCAGCGGGGCCAGTTCACCGCCGAATCGACCGCCCTCACGGCTTATACCCTCCAGTTTTTCGCCCTGGGTCTTGTCGCCCACTGCGCCCTGGAAATCGTGACCCGCGCCTACTATGCCCTGCACGATACGCTGACGCCAGTCGTCTTCGGCGTCGCCGCGATGGCGCTGAATGTTGGCTTGAGCCTGCTGCTCATCGCGCCGCTGGAACAAGGGGGCTTAGCCCTGGCGAACTCCGTCGCCACCACAGTCGAGGCATTGGTGCTGGTCCTTATCCTGCGGCGGCGACTGGGGGGTGTCGAAGGCGGGTCGCTGTGGTCCTCCCTGGCCCGCATCGTGGCCGCCAGCGCCGTGATGGGTGTTGTCCTCGGCGCGGTCCTGATTCTGCTGCGCGCCTGGCCGGGCGCGCTCGTTGCTATTGTCGGCGTCGTCGCAGGGGGCGCAGTCTATCTGGCCGTGGCCTACGCGCTGGGCGCGCCGGAGATGGCGCTGGTCCGGCGCGCCGCCGGGAGGTTTGTTCCTCGCCTCGCGCCCCACTAGCTGGCGGCACACGGTGGCGATTCGAGTTGACTCGGCGTGGGTCTGATGGGATAATACAGGCGTAGCGGGTTATCCGCTACGCCGTTCGCTATTCTTCGATCACAAAGGAGAACAACATATGAAGAAGCTCGTCGTGCTGCTAGCCATCATCTTGCTGGCCCTCCTGGCTTTCGCCCCCGCTGCCTCCGCCCAGGGCACAGGGCCTGAGCAGGTCGTCACGGCCTTCATCACAGCCTTCAACGGCGGCAAGTATACGGATGCGCTGGCGCTGTTCGCCGACACGGCCACCGTCCGCACACCGGCTGACGTGTACGTCGGCAAAGGCCTCGCCCAGTCGTGGCTGGAAGCGCGCATCGATGTTGACAAGGTGAAGTACGAGCTGGTTGCTGGCAGCCTCAAGGTCGATGGCAACAAGGTTACCTGGCAGATCAAGCCCAGCAGCGGCTCCAATCTGCTCGCCGAGGCAACCATCGAGAACGGCAAGATCACGTCGTTGGTGCTCAAGAACCCACCGGCCCCGACGGCCGCCCCGGCCGCCGCCGCTGCGGCCGCGCCCGCTGCCCAGGCGACCGCCGCGCCGACCCCGTCGGCCCTGCCGACCACGGGCGCGACGGAGACCGGCCTGTCGCTGCTGTGGCTGGCCGTGTTGGGCGTCGTCCTGGTGGGTGTCGGCCTCGCCGCGCGGCGCTTGAACGCCTAAGCGCCAGCTTCGTCCGCGTAAAATCGAGGGCGTTCCCGTTGGGGAACGCCCTCGCCGTTTAGCGGCCAGTCGGTGTAGCGGTTGTACTCCAGGGGGTTGTACACGCTGGCGGGCAGGGCGTCGCGCAGTCTGGTGGTACCCCTCAGTGATTCTTACCCCTCATCCATGTAGGCCGAGCGGCGGCGACTGCGCAGAAAGACGCTGGGGGACAGGCGTAGGAAGGCGGTCGGCTTCTGCAGGGCGTGGTCGAGGGCGGCCAGGTCGCCTGGCCGCAGCAGGCGTTTGAGCCACCAGATGCGGAACATGGAGGCCGCGCGCTGGTCTTCCACATCCAGCCCGGCGTCGGCTAAGGCGCCTTCGATGGCGTCGGGATGGAAGTCGATGTTCAGCGGCGCAAACTCGTAGGGCTGCGCGTCGAAGGGGTTATCCTTCTGCCGCCCCAGCAGCCAGCGAGCGATGGCCTTCAGATTGCGCTTGTTGGCGTACTCAGTGACGTACACCCCACCGTGCGTCGTCACTCGACCAATCTCGCGCACCACCGACGGCATGTCCTTGGCGTGGTGCAAGACGCGCACCGTCACTACCGTGTCCAGGCTCTTGTCTGCCAGGGGCAGGGCGTACATATTCGCGACCACGTAGGAGACGCGGCCGTCGCGCCCTAGCCGCGCCTGCGCCTCGCGCAACAAGGAGCTAG
>CAZJJF010000123.1:529-5809 GCA_964546245.1 uncultured Anaerolineales bacterium | reverse complement strand
GTCGAGCAGGATTACGTGGTCGTAGCCGGCGTCCATGTCGGCCAGGCGGCCGAAGCCCGCGCCGATCTCGGCCAGGCGTCGGCCGCACATGGGCAGCACCGCGCCGAGGGCGGCGCGGTCGACCAGGTCCTCGTAGCGGCGCTCTTCGTTCCAGAAGGCGGTGCGATAGGGGCTGCCTTCGTAGTCGCAGATGGGCGGCGTAGTTTGGGTCGTCGTCATGGGGTGTCCCGGTCGGTGGATGATCCGCGAATGAGGTAGTCGTAGAGGCCTTGCAGCTCGTCGTCAGAGTAGAAATGAATCACCAGGCGTCCGCCCTTCTTGCCGCGCACCAGATCGACCTTCGTGCCCAACGCCTGGCGGAACTCGTCTTCGAGGCGCGCCGTGTCGGGGGCAGCGGGCGGCAGTGGGTGCGCTGGGGCAGCCGCGCTTTGCGCCTGTATGCGACGAACGAGAGCCTCGGTCTGGCGGGCGTTCAGGTCGCCAGCCTCGATGAGCGCCAGGGCGCGGGCCTGCCATTCGGGGGTCAAGGCTAGCAAGGCGCGGCCGTGGTTGGCGCTGATGCGGCCCTGGGCAATGGCCTCGCGGACCGGCGTCTCCAGGCGTAACAGGCGAAGGGTGTTGGTCACAGCGACACGGCTCTTGCCGACACGCAGGGCTATCTGATCGTGGGTCAGGCCAAAGTCGTCGTTGAGCTGCTGGTACGCCTCGGCCTCTTCCAGGACGTTTAGGTCAGCGCGCTGGATATTCTCCACCAGCGCCAGTTCCAGCATCGCCTGGGCTGTGGCTTCCTTGACAATGACAGGCACGGTGGGCAGCCCGGCCCGGCGCGCCGCCATCCAGCGTCGCTCGCCTGCGATGAGCTGATAGCCGCCGGCGCGCGCCGTCACGACCAGCGGCTGAAGCAGGCCATGCTCGCGGAGCGAGGCCGCCAGATCATCGATGGCCGCCGTATCGACCAGGTGGCGAGGCTGGTAGGGGTTGGGGCTGATAGCGTCAACTGAAATCTCGATGACGGTCGGGCCGGATGGGGTCGAAAGCGGATCGTCGGCGCCCGGGATGAGGGAGCCGAGACCGCGCCCCAGGCGTCCCAGTGGCTTGGACATGGCAAACCCCGATGTGAAGCAGGCAATCGATGGTCGTTCTGCATCGCCGCCGCTTAGGGCGACAGGCATGGGCGTATTATAGGCGATATCGCGCGCGGCGGATAGGGCACATCAGCTGCTGTCGCGCGCCAGCAACTCGTCGGCAAGGCGCGCGTAGGCGACACCGCCGGGGGAGGCTGGCGCGTACTGGAAGATAGTGCGGCCAAAACTGGGCGCTTCACTCAGGCGCACACTGCGCGGCACAATCGTCGAGAACAGCCGCGCCCCGAAATGGTCGCGCACCTCGCCCACCACCTGCTGCGCCAGGTTGGTGCGCCCGTCATACATGGTCATCATCACGCCCTGGATGGTCAGCCGCGGGTTGAGCCGCCGCCGCACCAGATCGATGGTTTGCATCAGCATTGCCAGGCCTTCCAGCGGCAGATACTCACACTGGACGGGGATGATGACGCCGTCGGCCGCGGCCAGGGCATTGATGGTCAGCAGGCCCAGGCTGGGGGGGCAGTCGATGATGACGTAGTCGTACTCGTCGCGCACGGCGGCCAGCGCGTCGCGTAGCCGATACTCGCGCCCCAACTCCGACACCAGATCGACCTCGGCCGCGGCCAGGGCAGGCGCGGAGGGGGCCAGCGCCAGTTGGGGGCGCGCCGTGGGCAGGAGGATGTCGCGCAGGGGCACGTCCTGGAGCAGAGCAGCGTACAACGAGCGCTCGATATGCTGCTTATCGAAGCCGAGGGAACTGGTCGCGTTGGCCTGGGGATCGACGTCAATCAGTAGCGTGCGCCGACCACGCATCGCCAGGCCGTCGGCCAGGCTGACGGCGGTAGTCGTCTTGCCGACGCCGCCCTTCTGATTGGCGAGGGCGTAGACGTGGCCCATCGGCATGTCGCTCTAGCGGACCGTGGTGATGATACGGCCCGACTGGATGCGCGTTAACACTTGTTCCCGCGTGGGCAGGGTCGAGATACCCGGCCCTTCGATGACAAAGGAGGCGGCAGCGTTGGCGAACTCGGCGGCCTTCGTCCAGTCGCCTGTCTCCTGGTAGCGGATGAGGAAGGCGGTGGCAAAAACGTCGCCCGCGCCTGTCGGGTCCACCTCGGTCGCCACATAGGCCGGGAAGTGAATGAGTTTGCCATCGACACACACATCGGCCCCGCGCCGACCGCGCGTCACCACCGACAGGCCAGCGAGGCCTGTCAACTGGTTAATCGCATGCTCATCCATGCGCACGTCTTCCTCGCTGAAGATGAGCACATCCGCGCGGCGCAGCACGGTAGGCGCGGAGGTCCAGGGCGTGTAGCGCACGCGACCGTCGGCATCCCAGGCGCGCATCCAGCCCTGGGGCGTTGTTCCCTGTATTGAGACGGGGAAACAATCGACCAGCGTGGGATCGACTTCCTGAGCAAGAGGACCCAGGTGGGCAATGGGGGCGGTACGCCAGGCGACCGGCACGTCGGCGCAACCTAGCGGTCCCGCGACGGCGCGCAGAAACTGGGTACGGTGGCCCTCGTGATAGGTGTTCTCGAAGGTTGTGGTAACGGCCGACGGAATGCGATGCAAAAGAATGCCGGGCGGGAGAAGGGCGGGATCGAGGTCGCCGGCGGCGCTGGTTACGATAGCGGCGGTCAGGCCGAGGCGCTGGGCGGCGGCGGCGGCGTAGGTAGCCGTTCCGCCCACGGTGAAGCCACCGGGGCGGAGGTCCTTTGTCACATGGCCGACGACGACGTAGTCAGGAGTGGTCATGCGCGACCCTATTTCTTGGGGCGAATCGTTACCTTGCGGGCGTCCCCCTCGCCGACGCTGACCGTCATCACGTCAGGGTCGTTACGCAGGGTCAAGTGGATAATGCGGCGCTCGTAGGGGGGCATCGGCTCCAGGGAGATGGCGCGAGCGTCGCGCTTGACGCGCTCGGCCATCTGCTGGGCGGTGCGCCGCAGGCTCTCGGCGCGGCGCTCACGGTAGCCATCCACGTCGACGACGATGCTGGCCCACTCGCCGGTGCGATGCTGGACGATGAGGCGGGTCAGGAATTGGAGGGCATCCAGCCCCTCGCCGCGCCGGCCGACCAGCGAACTGAGGTCCGACCCGCGCACATCGACCAGATACGCGACGTTCTCGTCGCCCTCTTCGGGCGGTGACTGCCGACAGGTGACGGTGGCCTTGAGGCCCATACGGCCAAGAATCTCGCGCACAGTCTGGGCCGCCAGTTGCTCGACACTCGCGCTGCCGTCCGCTGTCCGCCGACCGGGCACCTCGTCCAGCTCATCCGCCTCGTCCTCAGCCTCGTCTTCGTCCCACGCCTCGACAGGGGGCGGCAGTGGGGCAGCGGGGCGGGGGGCAACGGCCTCGGCCTGGCGGGTGGGCGGTGGTGCGACGACCAGGACCGTCAGGCGAACGCGGGCATCTTCAGCGCCGATGCCCAGGATGCCGCGGCTGCCCTCGGTGAGAACCGTAATGTCGACTTGATCGCGGCGGACTCCCAGCTGCGCCAGCCCCTTCTGGATGGCGTCTTCGACGTTCTTGCCTCTAGCTTCTGCGCTTCTTGTTGCTTCGGACATTCGTGCGCCTCTTGTCGGCGTCCTGGGCAGACGGCTTGGCCTCTGCTGGCTGCCCATTGGTTGACGTGGATGGGGTAGACGATACGTTGGTGCTGGCCTCGGCGGCCGCCGCGGTGGCCGTGCCGCTGATGACCAGCGGCTTCGGCTCGCGAATCCACGGCGGGTTGGGGATCGGCAGGCCGCTGGCCCCCATGAACAGGTATTGGAGGATGATACCCATGACGTTCTGCGTCACGTAGTAGAGAGTCAGGCCCGACGGCAGAGGGATGAAAATGAAGGTAAAGAAGATGCCCATGTACTTCATGGTCGAACCCATCTGCTTTGCCTGGGGATCCGCCGATGTTTGCGGCATCATCGACTGCTGGATAAGACTCGTGGCGAGCATGAGCAGGATGAGAATCGGGAAGAAGTAGGTCGCCGCGTCGATGGTGGGGTAGAACTGGGTGAAGGGCCAGATGGGTGGGATGCCCTCAGGGTGCGCCAGGCTGGGGATCCAGAGGAAGGGGGCGTTGAAATCGGGGTTCTCGGCCAGCTTCTGAATCGCCTGGTACAGGATGATCAGAATCGGGAACTGAATGAGGAGCGGGAGACAACCGCCCAGCGGGTTAACCCCTGCCTCGCGGTATAGCTCCATCTGCGCCTGGGATAGCTTCTCCCGATCATCCTTGTACTTCTTCTTCAGAACTTCCATCTGTGGCGCCAGGGCCGCCATCGCTCGCGCCGAGCGCATCTGCGTCAACTGAAGGGGCCAGGTAATCAGGCGCACCAGGATGCCGAAGATGATGATCGTCCAGCCGTAGCTGCCCACGATGGTATAGACCCATTGCAGCCAGCCTGCGACTATCGTGCTCAGGGTACCGACAAACTCAAACATGACAACTTTGCCTTCTCAAGTCCCTAGGGGACAGGATCATAGCCGCCAGGGTTGAAGGGATTACAGCGCGCGATACGCTTGACGGTCAACCACCCGCCGTGCCAGACACCGTGCTTGGCAATCGCTTCATAGCCATACTGGGAACAGGAGGGTTGAAAGCGGCACGAAGGAGGCAGCCAGACCGACAAGGTTTTCTGATAGAGCCTAATCAGGCCCAGAGCGATGGTCTTCATGGCGCGGCTCCTGGTCCACGGTCTTCAACACGCGAGCGCGTCGTAACAGCTGGGCAACGGCCTGTGCCAACTCCGCGAAAGGCACATCGGCCATGGACTCACGAGCGATCAGCACGACATCCCAGCCTGGCGCGACCTGCGGCTGTTGACGGCGCACGGCTTCGCGGAGGCGGCGCTTGACGCGATTGCGCGCCACTGCCTTACCAATCCGCTTACCCACGGCAAACCCGAAACGAGTGTGATCCAGGCCATTCGGAGCAACGACCAGCACCAGCCAGGGTGAGGAGTAGGAGCGGCCCTCACGCCGCACACGCTGGAAATCCTCATTACGCCGCAAGCGGGATGGCCGATCCATGCGAGACCCGGCGCTAAAGGCGAGGCGTCAAGTGGCAGTCACCTCAGCAGATCCTCGTGCGACAACCCTTGACACCTGAAATCCAGCTTACTTGCTATTGATACTGGTCGGAATGAGACGCTTACGGCCCTTGAGCCGGCGCGCCTTCAACACGCGG
>CAZJJF010000123.1:0-519 GCA_964546245.1 uncultured Anaerolineales bacterium | reverse complement strand
TGGTCGCCATGCGGGCGCGGAATCCGTGAACGCGCATCCGCTGGCGTTTCTTCGGCTGGAACGTGCGCTTGGGCATCGAGAACTCCTTACGTCGTCAGGCATTAAGACATCGAATTATAGGCGCAATGGGGGGTCTCAGTCAACTTTACGCCCTCTCAATCGACGCCCCCAGTGCGCGCAGCTTGTCGTCCAGGCGCTCGTAGCCGCGGTCGATCTGGCGAATGTTGCTGATAACACTGCGGCCCTCGGCGGCCAGGGCCGCCAGAAGCAACGCCATCCCGGCGCGAATGTCGGGGCTGGGCATGCCCGTCGGGTCGGCGCGCAGGCGACTCGGCCCCACCACGACGGCGCGGTGTGGATCGCACAGCACGATGCGCGCGCCCATGTCGATGAGCCGGTCGACGAAATACATGCGACTCTCGAACATCTTCTCGTGGATGAGGATCGTGCCGCGCGCCTGCGTCGCGACGACCAGGGCGATGCTCATCAGGTCGGCGGGGAAGCCGGGCCAGGGCATGT
>CAZJJF010000122.1:0-9550 GCA_964546245.1 uncultured Anaerolineales bacterium | reverse complement strand
CCTTGGCGAGCATGGCCATCCCCCCGAATCAGCAGATGTCACCGCCCCCAGGTTAGCAGGCTGCCGTTCGCCCGTCAAGTCGCAGTGAACGTGTGGGGTGTGAGGCTCCAGGACAGAACGTCGATGCGCTCTGCGCGTTGCTCTTCGCCGCCGCTTGTGGTATCTTCATGGCTACGCAAGGACAACGCGAGTCCATGGATGATCGGCGACCGATCAGGAGGTATGTTGATGGCGAAGGTGAAACTTAGCAGGGGTAAGGTGGACGGCATCAACGCCGTGGCGGATGAACGCGGCGTTATTGCCGCGCTGGCCATCGACCAGCGGGGTTCGTTGCAGAAGGCGATTGCGAAGGCGAAGGGTACGGCTGCCAGCGATGCGGAGCTTAGCGAATTCAAATCCCTCGTCTCCGAGGAGCTGACGCCGTATGCCAGCGCCATCCTGCTGGACCCTGAGTACGGGCTGCCGGCGGTGGGGCGCCGCGCGCCGGGGGCAGGTGTCCTACTGGCCTACGAGAAGACGGGCTACGATGCGACGGTCAAAGGGCGGCTGCCCGACCTGTTGCCTGAGTGGTCGGTGGGACGGCTGAAGGCGGCCGGGGCTGATGTCATCAAGATTCTGCTCTACTACGATCCCGACGATGATGCTGGCATCAATACAGTCAAGCACGCGTTTATTGAGCGGGTGGGGGCCGAGTGTCGCGGCCACGATATTCCGTTCTTCTTGGAGCCGATTTGCTACAGCGACATCATCGGCGACGACAAGAGCCTGGCGTTCGCACGGGTCAAGCCCGCCAAGGTGACGGCGTATATGCGGGAGTTCTCACAACCCCAGTACGGCGTGGACGTGCTCAAGGTCGAGGTTCCCGTAAACGTGCGATACGTCGAAGGTTCGGCCGCGAATCACGACGGACAGGTGGCTTACAGCCGCGAGGAGGCTAAGACCCTCTTTCGCTCGGCCGCGGCGGTGGCGCGCGTGCCCTTCATCTACCTGAGCGCGGGTGTGACCGACGAGGTATTCCGCGAGACGCTGGAGTTGGCCGCTGAGGCGGGGACACCGTTCTCAGGCGTACTGTGCGGGCGCGCCACCTGGCAGGATGGGATTCCCGCCTACGGTTCAGGCGGTGGCGAGACGTTGCGCGCCTGGCTGAAGGGCCGGGGCGTCGAGAACATCCAGGCGCTCAATGCAGTATTGGCGAAGGGCGCTCAGCCGTGGTGGGACTTCTACGGCGGTAAGGCCAACATCGAGGTGGCGTAGGCAGGCGTCAGGCGGCAGACTAGCGCTGAATGCGCCAGGCCGGGGGCCAACATCCCCCGGCCTGGTCATATTGGGTACGCTACCGGTCGAGCCGCTCCCCCGGCCTCAGCTCTTCGCCCCGAGGTCCAGACGCATCACGTGCGATCGGCCGCCGACCCGGTTGACTATCTCTCCGACGATCACGAACCCCACTCGCTCATACAGTCGCAAGGCCGGATTGTCGTCGCGCACGCTCAGCGCCAGGGCTGGGTACACGCCCTGCGCCGTGTCCACCAGGCATGTCAGTAGGCGCGTGCCGATGCCGCGCCCCTCGTAGCCGGGCAGGACGGCGGTGGCTACCTCCGGCAGACCTTCGACCTCAGGGCCGATGGGCTTGGGCAGCGCGCGCAACCACGCCGCGCCGAGCGGCTGGCCTGAGGCGGCGTCCACCGCGATGCAGCCCAGGTCGCCCGCTCGACCCCAGCCCTCGACGTAGGTGGACAGGTAAGGGTCGCGCCTGGCATCGTCGGGTACGCGGTCAGGCTGGCGGTCCATGCGCGATGCGTAGTACAGCATGCGCCACAGGAAGGCTTCGTCCTCGCCCGTCGCGCGCCGAATCGCGATTCCCTCGATGGGGTTGCATCGTCGCGAGTGGTCGGTGGTTGCTCCGTGTGCTATCATTGTCGGTATCCGCCATGCCCTTCCCGGAGAACCCATGCCCAAGATCGCCATGATCGGCGCTGGTAGCGTCGTCTTCACCAAGAATCTGCTCGGCGACATCCTCAGTTTCCCCGAACTCGGCGAGGCGACCATCTCCCTCCACGACATAGACCCGGCCCGTCTCGAAGCCGGTGAACGCATGGCTCGCTGGACTGCCGCTACTGTCGGCGCGCCCGCTCGCATTGAGGCCAGCCTTGACCGCCGCCGTGTCCTCGATGGGGCCGATTACGTGATCAATATGATCCAGGTCGGCGGACACTCCGCCACGATGGTTGACTTCGACATCCCTGCCGCCTATGGCCTGCGCCAGACCATCGGCGACACGCTGGGCATCGGTGGCATCTTCCGCGCCCTGCGCACCATTCCGGTGCTGCTCGATATATGCGCTGACATGCGCGAGGTCAGCCCCACCGCCTGGCTGCTCAATTACACCAACCCCATGGCTATGCTGGTGTGGGCCGTCACCGCTGCTACAGCCACGAAGGTGGTCGGCTTGTGCCACAGCGTGCAGGGAACGTCGCGGCAGATTGCCGCCTACGCCGACGTGCCGCGTGAAGAGCTAGACTTCGACTGCGCCGGTATCAACCACATGGCCTGGTACACTCGCCTGGAGTGGAACGGCCAGGATGTCTACCCGCGCCTGCGCGAGGCCATGAATCACCGCTATATCTACGCCAAAGACAAGGTGCGTTTCGAGATACTGCGCCACTTCGGCCACTTCGTGACCGAGTCCAGCGAGCACATGGCCGAATACACACCCTATTTCATCAAGAGCGACGCCGAGGTTGACCGCCTCGACATTCCCATCAACGAGTACCCGCGCCGTAGTCGCGGCAATCTGGAGGAGTTCCAGTACACCCTCGGCAAGCTCCAGCGCGGCGGCGCGTTTCCCCTCAAGCGCAGCGAGGAGTACGCCTCCCTCATTATCTACGGTATGGAGACCGGCGCGCGCCAGGTCATCTATGGCAACGTCGAGAACTGTGGCCTCATCGACAACTTGCCCCAGGGTGCGTGCGTCGAGGTCCGCTGCGAGATTGACCGTGACGGCCTCCACCCCGTGCCCTTCGGCGCGCTGCCGCCCCAACTCGCCGCCCTGGACCGCACCAATATCAACGTTCAGGAACTCACGGTACGCGCCGCCCTGGAAGGCAACCGGGACCACGTCTACCACGCCGCCTACCTGGACCCGCATACGGCCGCGACTCTGACTCTGCCGCAGATCAAGGCGATGGTTGACGACCTTATCGCCGCCTACGGCGACAGCCTGCCGGTCGGCATTCGCTGAGGCCACGGAACGTGCGGTAGCCGAGGGGGAAGGCTCGCCAGCCGTAAGACACATTCCGGCCCCGCTAGCGCGACGAAGACGCCCAGGTCTCCTCGCGCTAGCGGGGCCGCTGACTACCCGGACGCTCTATTGGGCCGGCTGAGCCGTGTAGCCGGCCGCGGCGATGGCGGCGACGAGTTGGTCGACGCTCGCGCGGGCCGGGTCATAGGTGACTTGCGTGACGGAGCGGGCGAAGTTGGTGCGCGCTTCCTTGACGCCGGGCACGTCTTCCAGGTCCATATCGATTCGCATCGCGCAGGACGTGCAGTGCATGCCGTGAATCTTGAAAGTCTGAGTCATCATGCTTCTACCTCGATGACGCCGCGATACATTCCCATGCTACAGGTGAAGGGAATCTTGCCGGGCTTGTCGGTGGGGATGTCGAAGACGGCCTGCTGATTCTTGGCCAGAATCTTGTGATAGCCGAGTGCGGGAATCATAAACGAGCTGGTGCAGCCCAGGCGGTCGCCCGTCATCAGGCGCAGGCGTGCGGGCTGCCCGACCTTGAAGACGACGCGGTTGGGTACATAGGCCGTCGGGTCGGCGCGGACGACGATCTCCTGAACGCTGCCGGTGGTGGCTGCGGCGATGGGGCGGGCGGTGAATGCTGCGAGGTCCGGCACGGGCGCGCCCAGCACCGACAGGCCGGCGGCGATGGATACAATGGCGAGCAGGATAATGGCGACGGCCGCCAGGCGCGTGAACCAGCCCTGCAAGGCGGCATTGAGGCGCGTCGCCAGGTAGCCGAGGGAGAAGAACAACGGTGTCGTCCCCAGGATGAAGGCGAACATGATCGTCGCGCCAGCCGCGGCGCTGCCACTGGCGACGGCGGCCAGCATCATGGCCTGGGTGGTGGCGCAAGGCATGAAGACGGTCAGTGCGCCCAGGACGACCGGCGCCAGCAGGCTGCTACTCCGCGACTCGCGGCGAATCCAGCGCGTGACGAAGCGCGGCGGCTGGACGCTGAAGTGGCGGAAAATGGGGTGGACGTTGAGCATCTGAAGCGCAACGCCCAGCATGAACAGGCCGATGGCGACTTGCAGCCAGCCCTGAATCGTCGGCGTCAGGCCGATAGCCCCGCCGAACCAACCGAGTAGCGCGCCGACCAGGGTGTAGGCGACGAGCTTGGCGGCCAGGAAAAGTACGATGGGAGCAGCGCGTCCAGAATATGCCTCGCCCTCACGCTGGGCGATGGTCGTCGCCAGGAGGCCACCCTGCACGGCGAGGCAGGTCAGGCCGCCGGTCGTCAACCCCGTGAAGAAGATGACGAGCAGGCTCGAGGTGTCGAGGGCGTTGAGGAACAGTCGGTCGCCGAGGGACATGGCGGCTACGACGACCAGACCGACTGCGACAATGCTCAGCAGGCCGATTTCTAGCCAGTTGACTGACTTGTGGGTTTGTGGGGCTTCGGGTGGGTGAGCGCGCTTCATCCTGGAATCTCCGTGGCACAGGTCAACTATCTGCTGTCCATAATAACGTGATTGTAGGGCAAAGGTGACGGGCGGTGGGGAAGAATCGACCACGCGCCGTAACCATCCGGCCACACAGCCAGCGTCCGAGTAGGATTGGCAGGCTGAAGACAGAATCCTTACCCATGTCCTGTTAGTCCTGTCTGGCCCGTCAGGGGGTACATTGCCAGGGCGGTATAGCGCGCGCCCTGGGGGGAGAGGTCGCTGCGCATCAGGTGGACGGCGGCCGCGGGGAGCGCGCCCAGATCAGCGGCCGGCGGCTGTTGGAGCAGATCGCGCACGCGCTGGACATCAGCAGGTGTTGCGTCTTTGATGCGCGCCAGCGTCAGGTGTGGGTGGAAGGGGCGACTCTCGGTGGGATAACCCAGGGGGGCGATGGCCGTCTCGACCGCGTCGCGCAGGCGATGAAGGTGCGGTAGGTCACCCACCAGGCCGACCCACAGGACGTTGGGGCGCGAAGGGCTGGGGAACACGCCCAGATCGCGAGCCGCCAGATTGAAGGGCGCATGCTGGGCGGCCACACCAGCCAGGGCGCTCTGGATGGCAGGCAGACGCGAGGGCGGCACATCGCCGAGGAACTTGAGGGTGAGGTGGATGCCCTGGGGTTGGACCCAGCGCAAGGCCGGGCAGGGCAGACGCTGCCTCAGCTGGGCCTGAAGGTCGCGAGCGGCGCGCTCCAGGTCGGGTGTCAGCTCGATGGCGACAAAGGTACGGATGGGGGTTTCGGTAGTAGGCATTCAGGCTCCGTGTCGTGCCAGGCCCGACAGGTTTTCAGAAGCCCGTAGGGCCTGCATAGGTGTCAGCCAACCATGCGCCAGGTGCGCTCGTAGTAGCCCTGGCCGTTGGGGGCAAGGCGGGCAGCGTAATCACGGACGACGCTCTCCACCTGCGTCTCGTCGCCGAAGACGGCGGTCAGCTGTGAGGTATAGGCGCGGACGAGGGCAATCCTGGCCTCGACGTCGATGGGCGTCAGCGTCGGCTGCCAGGCGTGGTGACTGGCCTCCAGTACCTCGGCAACCTCCTGCCAGCGGGCGGCGTAGGGGAAGTCTTCGTAGAACTCGACGCCGTGGCCGTGGGCGTGGAGGATGAGGCCGGTGTCGCGGACGATGCGGTGGTCGACGTGCCCGCCGACGGCCAGGGGCGCGAACCACGTCGCGCCGGGCAGGTCGACGGCCAGGGCGTCGCAGCGGGCGGCCAAGGCGGCCGGGTAGTCGCGTTCATCGGGGTGGATGGGGCCAAAGACCTCATCGTGGTTGTTGTAAAGGAAGGGGCCGCCAGGCGGGCGATAGATGGCGTCCAGGTTGTCCCAGTTTTCCACCCCGACGCCGATGGCGGCCAGGGCGGCTGCGTCCTCGGCGCGCCGTGCGGCATAGGGGTCGGCGGGGTTGCCCCACTTAGCATGCTGACGCTGCGCGTAGGCCGACAGGCGGGTATAGTTGGGGAGGCCCGCGAATACGTTGACAACCTGCGCTCCGATCCCAGCAGCTAGCGTGGCGAGCATATGCCCGCCACACGAGAGCGCAGCGTCGTCAAGGTGGGGCGAAAGATAGAGGTGAATTGACATGACCTCCCGGCCTCCCTATAATGGGCGCGTGGCGTCAAGGACGCCCCGTCATCCGCATGCGAAACTTCCTCATTTGGGTCATCCTACTCACCCTCCTCGGCGGTGTCTTGCGCTTTTGGGCGCTAGGTGAGCTGCCGCCTGGCCTGTGGCGCGACGAAGCCTACTATGCTCTGGACGCCGTCGATGTCCTCCAGGGGGAGCATCCCATCTTCTTCGAGGACAACAATGGCCGCGAGCCGCTCTTCATCTATCTGGTCGCGGGCAGCGTTGCCGCGCTCGGTCACACGCCGGTCGCCGTGCGTCTCGTGGCGGCCATTCTGGGCACGCTGCTCATCCCTGCCACCGCCTTGATGGGCCGTGCCCTGTTCAGCGACCGGGTGGGGCTACTGGCGGCGGCGGTGACCGCGCTCAGTGTATGGAGCCTAAACCTGAGCCGCGTCGGCTTCCGCACCATCAGCCTGCCCCTCATTCTGGCGCTGTGCGTGTGGCAGGCGGCGGTGGCTGTCAGGACCGGCCGTCTGGGCCATTGTGTGGCGGCGGGCGCACTGTATGGACTGTTGTTCTACACGTACCTGGCGGCGCGTCTCACTCCTCTTGCGCTGCTCGTTGCCCTGGGCCTGTGGTGGCTTGGACAACGGGGCGCAGCGCGGCGTCGGTTCCCGTGGCGTGGAGCCGGGGTAGCCGCCCTCACGGCGCTGATCGTGGCGGCGCCTCTGCTCGCGTATCTCGCGCTGCACCCTGCTGAGGGTGAAGGCCGGGGCGCGCAGGTATCCATTCTCAACCCGGTCATCAATCGCGGCGATCCCGTGGGGCTGCTGGTGCGACAGACGGTCGCTACGGCAGCCATGTTCACCTTTCGCGGCGACGCCAACCCGCGCCACAACGTTCCCCTGCGCCCAGTGTTCGATCCTTTCATCGCTCTGGCGGCCGCGATAGGCCTGGGCATCGCCCTGGCGCGCTGGCGGCGCGCCGCCTACGCCTTCATTCTGGCGTGGACCGCCACCATGCTGCTACCGACGATATGGGCCGAGGATGCGCCCCACTTCCTGCGGGCCGTGGGTGTGCTGCCCATCGCCTTCCTGTTCCCCGCCCTGGGGCTGGATGGGCTGTGGGCGTGGTTCGCGGCGCGGGGGCGGGCGGCATTGGGGGCGGGCGTGGTCGCGGGCGCGCTGGCCCTCGGCCTGGGCCTGACGGTTCGCGACTACTTCGTGGTCCATGCGCGCAGCGAGGTTGCTTATTACCAGTTCGAGACCGGCGCCACCGAGCTGGCCCGCGAGATCAACACCTTCCTGGGCACGGGCTGGCAGGGCGGCTGGCGTGCGGCGCCGACGGACAAGCGCGAGGGCTATCGCGCCTACCTTGACCCACGCCTGTGGGAAGGCTGGCCCGCGTTGCGCTTCCTCATTGGGCCGACCGGCGTACGGACATTGACGCCCGGTCGTGCCGTTACCGGCGATGCCATCATCCTCGCCTTGTGGCCGCAGGAGAACCATGATGCGCTGCTGGCCGAGCTACCCCGCGACAGCCTCATCGAGGGCCGCGAGGGAGCCTGGGAGCGCGGCGATCTGCAACCTCAGGCCCGGCAATTATACTACAGCGTGCGCGCCATGCCGGACAAGCCGCCAGCGACCCTGGATGCGGATTTCGGCGTGGCGCAGCTGCGCGCGGCGGAGTGGCAGCCGACCGCAGACGGTGTGCGCGTCCGGTTGGTGTGGGATGCCGCAGGGCCGCTGCCGCCTGACGTGGCGGCCTTCGTGCATGTCGTTGGCCCTGGTGGTCTTGTTGGCCAGTTGGACGGCGCACCCGGCGGGCTGTACCCGGCGCACCTGTGGCGGCTTGGTGACACGGTGGCGGAGGAGCGCGTCATTGCACTGCCGCCGGGAGCGGCCGTCAGCGAGGTACGGGTGGGGCTTTACGACATGGCGACGCAGCAGAGGCAGCGGCTGGCAAGCGGCGGGGATTACGTGGTTGCGCCGCGCGGGGACGGGCCATGACGACGATGCGTCGCTTCGCTCAACGTGACCGGCGATGGGTATGTCCCGTGGCGTCGCGGTGGGTGGCGCTGCCGTGACGGAGCGGGCTGGGCGCGCAGCATGGCGGGCGGCGGGCATCGTCGTCGCGCTGTGCGGAGTGGCGTTCGCCGTGCGGGTGTGGGCGCTGGGCAGCGCCGCGCTTAGCTTCGACGAGGCGGTTGATCTGCGCTATGGGACGCTGCCCATCGCTGAGATGCTAACCACGCTCGCGGCGCGGAGCATCCATCCGCCGTTGCACTACTTCGGGCTGCACGGCATGCTGGCCGTCGCGGGCACGACTGAGTTCGCGGCCCGCTTCGCGAGTGTTGTGGCGGGCGTGCTGGTCGTGCCACTGACATTTGCGCTGGCCCGCGAGGTATTTGCGGGGGATGGGCGGGCCGGTGTGGCTGCCCTGGTGGTAGGCGCGCCGGCGGCGGCCCTGGTCACACTGTCCCCTTTCCTGCTGTACTATGCGCAAGAGACACGCATGTACAGCACGGCGGCGTGCCTGGCGACGCTGGCCCTGGTGTTGTTCCTGCGCGCCGTGCGGCTGGGCGGGACGTGGCTCTGGGTAGGGTACGCGCTGGCGCTGGCTGGCATGCTCTATACCCAGTACCTGTCGGTATTCCTGGTCCCAGCCTTCTTCGTTGGGGCGCTGCTGGCCGGGCGGGTGACGCTGCGCCGCTGGCTGCTGGCGGTGGTAGGGGCCGCCACCCTGTACCTGGCGTGGCTGCCGTCGATGGCGGGGCAATTCCTGTACCTGTTGCGCAACCCGGACTATCATCCGGATCGGCTAAGCGCGTCGGGGGTACTGGCGAATATCCTGGCGGGCTTCGGCGGTAGCGAGAGTTTCGTTGCCGGTCTGCTCGCCTTCGCCGCCCTGCTAGGGGGGCTGGTGTGGGTGGCCGGATGGGGGTGGCGGACGGCGCAGCCCGTCGCGGCGCGGCTGTTGGTCACCTTGCTGGCCGCCCTGCTACCAGCTGTCTCCACGGCTATTCTGGCGAGTCTGATGCCCAAGTTCGCTACCCGCTATGCCATCGTCGCCGCGCCCGCGGTGTTCGTGGGTCTGGCCGCGCTGGCGTTCCTGCTGCTCTGGGGACGGGGGCGCGCGGCGCGGCTCGTGTACGCGGCGGGGCTGGCGGCGGCGCTGCTGCTGGCCGAGTGGCGCGGTCACGGTGCAGCCCAGGGAGGATGGTTCGGCCGGGGAGACGCGCGCCGCAGGGCCCAG
>CAZJJF010000121.1:0-9705 GCA_964546245.1 uncultured Anaerolineales bacterium | reverse complement strand
GGGCGGCGGCGAGTTTATCGCGCGCGCCCTGGACCACATTGGCCGGGGCCTTATCGGCGAAGCCCGGCTTGCCGAGCAGGGCTTCGGTGCGCTCCACCTCGGCGGCTGCCTCGGCCAGTTCCTTACTCAGCCGCTCCCGCTCCTTGTCCAGGTCGATGAGGCCCGCCAGAGGTAGATAGGCCTGGACGCCGTCGCCCACCACCAGGGACACCGACTGGGGCGGGGGCGTCGCCAGCCCTTCGACGATCTCCAGGCGGGCCGGGTCGATACGGGCCATGAACTCGATGATGGGGGCCTGGTCACGGAAGAGGGCGGCGCGCCCGTCGGCGTTGACGATGGCCGCCACGCGCCGTCCCGGCTCCACGTTGTACTCGGTGCGGGCGTTGCGGATGGCGCGCACCAGGTCGCGCACCACCTCTATACCTGCCTCGGCTTCCTCGTCACGCGCGCCGGTCGCCGTCGGCCAGGGAGCGAGCATGATGGTGTCGCCCTGGTGGGGCAGCCGCTGCCAGATGGTTTCGGTAATGAAGGGCGCGAAGGGGTGCAGCAGCCGCAGCGCCTGCTCCAACACCGTCACCAGCACGCCCTGGGCGGTGGCCTTCGCCGCCGGATCGTCGCCCTGCAAGCGAATCTTGCTCATCTCCACATACCAGTCGGCGAACTCGTCCCACAGGAAGTCGCGAATCTGGCGGCCTGCCTCGCCGAACTGGTAAGCCTCGAAGAGGCGGCTTACGTCGCTGGTCAGCGCATCCAGCCGTGATAGAATCCAGCGGTCGGCCAGGGTCAGCCGGGCCGGGTCTAGGGGCGGCGGCGCGCCATCCAGGTTGCTGAGGGTGAAACGGGCCAGGTTCCACAGCTTGTTCATGAAGTTGCGGCCCGCTTCCAGAGCGCGCTCCGAGAGCTTGGTATCGTTGCCGGGCGTGCTGGACGTCATCAGCGTGAAGCGCAGGGCGTCGGTGCCCACTTCCTCGATGACCTCCATGGGGTCGAGGGCGTTGCCGAGGGACTTGGAGTACTTGCGGCCCCTCTCATCCCGGACAAGGCCGTGGAGATACACGGTATGGAACGGGATGTCGCCCGTCATCTCCAGGCCCAGGAAGATCATGCGCGCCACCCAGAAGAAGATGATGTCGTACCCCGTCTCCAACACCGAGTTCGGATAGAACTTGCGGTAATCGTCGCTGTCGTCGGGCCAGCCCAGGATAGAGAAGGGCCACAGGCCGGAGCTGAACCACGTGTCCAGCACGTCCTCATCCTGGCGTAGCGGCGCGTCGTGACCGTAGTGGGCGTGGGCCAGGCTGTGGGCCTCGGCTTCGTCGAAGGCGGCGAAGGGGTGGTCGTCGGGGCCGTACCACACCGGGATACGATGCCCCCACCACACCTGGCGGCTGATGGCCCAGTCCCGCACGTTCTCCATCCAGTGGAAGTAGATTCTCTCGAAGTGCTCGGGCACGATGCGGATGCGCCCCTCACGCACCACGTCGATGGCCGGGCCGGCCAGGGGCTTCATCTTCACGAACCATTGGGTAGAGATGAGCGGCTCGATCACAGTGTGGCAACGCTGGCATGTCCCCAGGTTCAGGGTATGCTCGACCACCTGCGCCAGCAGCCCCGCCTTGTCCAGGTCAGCCACCAGCGCGGCGCGGGCGGCGTAGCGGTCGAGGCCCGCGTAGGGACCGGCCTCGGCGTTGAGGCTGGCGTCCTTGTTCATGATGTTGATGATGGGCAGGCTGTGGCGCTGGCCGATGGCGTAGTCGGTGGGGTCGTGGCCCGGCGTCACCTTCACCGCGCCCGTCCCGAACTCGCGCTCCACGGCGTCGTCGGCGATGATGGGGATGGGGCGGCTCACGCCAGGCAGCAGGGCCATGCGCCCGATGAGATGCTGGTAGCGCTCATCATCCGGATGGACGGCCACCGCCGTATCGCCCAGGATGGTCTCGGGCCGCGTCGTCGCCACGGTGATCCACTCCGTCGCGCCCTGGCCCCAATCGGGCGAACCCCAGGGGGCGTCGGCGAGACTCTCGCCCACGGGCAGCAGGGGGTAGCGCACGTACCACAGCTTGCCCGCGCGCGGCTCGTACTCCACCTCCAGGTCGGAGATCACCGACATGTCGTGGGGACACCAGTTCACCAGATACGTGCCCCGGTAGATGAGGCCCTTGTTGAAGAGCTGGACAAAGGCTGTCTGCACCGCACGCGACAGGCCCTCGTCGAAGGTGAAGCGCTCGCGGCTCCAGTCGCACGAGATGCCCAGCCGCCGATGTTGGTCGCTGATGCGCCGGTGATAACTGGCCTTCCACTCCCACACCCGTTCCACGAACTTCTCGCGGCCCAGGTCGTGGCGGCTGATGCCCTGCTCCGCCAGCCGCCGCTCCACCACGGCCTGGGTGGCAATGCCGGCGTGGTCGGTTCCCGGCACCCACAGGGTCAGGTCGCCCCGCATGCGGTGGTAGCGAGTCATCAGGTCTTCGACCGCCGCCGTCATCGCGTGTCCGATGTGGAGCGCGCCGGTGACGTTGGGCGGCGGCATGGCGATGACGAAGGTGGGCGCGTCCTCGCTTGACTGGCCCAGCGCAAGTTGGGTCTCCGGCTTGAAGTAGCCCTGCGCTTCCCACCAGTCGTAGAGGGCAATCTCCACGGCGTGGGGGTCGTAGTTCTTGGGTAGTTGCGTCTCGTTCGGGTTGGTCATGAGTCCCTCCAGGGGCGGACCAAGGACGGAAGACCAAGGACCAATGGTTTATTTCCGGTTCGTCCTTCGTCCGAAATACAAACACCCCTCTCGTCTCAAGGACGAGAGGGGCTGAAACCTCACGTGGTACCACCTTGCTTCCCGGCGGCGCGGCGGGCAGGCCGCGCTCGTCGCCGAGCGCTCGAAGCGATAACGGGCTGACCCGGGTAGACCTACCCACGGCGCGCGTCCGCTTCGGCCCACCGACTCCCAGGCGACCTTCGGCGTCTCGTCCCGCGGAGGGCTTCCAGCCGGTGACCCTCCTTCTCTATCGGGCAGGCGACGCGTACTCCTCCTGTTCCCAGTCCTGCACTATCGGATTGCCACTAATTGTACACCCAGGCACAGCGGCTGTCAATCGACCATCACGCTGTCCGCCTATCAATCGTTTGCATGATAATAGGGAAGCGGTTATCATTTCCTCGACGGTCGTCGGTCAGGGCGGCCGGCCACGAGGGTGAGCTATGGTCAAACTGCTGATGACTTGGGATGTCCGTCCAGGCAAGGAAGAGCCGCATATTGAGTTCGTTGCCAAGACGTTTATCCCGCGCATGGTGCGGCTGGATATGCGGCTGATCGATATCTGGTCGACCCTGTACGGTGATGTGCCCCAGATCAGCATCGGCTGGGCGACGGAAGACCGCCCCACCGCGTTACGCATGCTCAACAGCCGTGAGTGGCGCAGCCTGCACGAGCAACTTCACGAGTTCGTGACTGACTTCCGCTTCAAAATAGCGCCCCTTGACACTGTCGTGTGAGGGGCAGCCAGTCAAGCGCGGGAATCTGACCATCCCGCGCTTCTGCTTGACACGCCGAGCGGGCAGGGAGACCCTGCCCCTACCGCCGCGTTCCGGAGAGGCAGCGTCATTCGCTCTTGGGCGCGGGCGCCGGCGTCTCGCTGGCGGCGGGCGTCTCGCTCTTCTTCTCGGCGCCGTTGGTTGATACGGCGTCGCTCTTCTTCTCGCTGCTTGTCCCCACCGTTTTGGACGAACCGCCCGCCTTATCAGTGCTGTACCACCCCGACCCCTTGAACACGATGGGCGCGGGTGTGATCAGCCGACGGACCGGCCCCCCACAAGTGGGACATGTCGCCAGCGCGTTCTCGCTGAACGACTGCCACTTCTCGAACTCGCCACACGTCTTGCATTCGTATACGTACGTCGGCACAGCTTCTACCCTCAAGACACGATAACCGCCGGCTCGCGGCCGACGGCGAGCCATTCTGCTGCTTGTTTGAGCCATGACAGGCGAGGAGTCTTACGTCAGTACGCGCCTTCGCCCAGGAGCACGGTGGGAATGGTGCGCAGCAGAATCTTCATATCCAGGCCCAGGGACCAGTTTTCCGCGTAGTACAGGTCCAGCATGACCATCTCGTCAAAGGTCAGGTTGCTGCGGCCGCTTACCTGCCACAGGCCGGTGATGCCTGGCGCAACTTCGAGCCGCCGCCGATGCCAGTCGTCGTACTTCTCTACTTCGTTGGGTACGGGCGGGCGCGGGCCGACCAGGCTCATGTCACCCGACAGGACGTTGAAGAATTGGGGCAGTTCGTCCAGGCTGGTGCGCCGTAGGAAGCGGCCGCTGCGGGTGCGGCGCGGGTCGTCGCGCATTTTGAACAGCGGACCGCTGGCCTCGTTGTGCGCCTGAAGCTCGACCAGTTCCTGGTCGGCGTTGGCCCGCATCGAGCGAAACTTATAGACGGTGAATTCGCGGCCATTCATGCCCACCCGCGTCTGCCGATACAGGATCGGCCCCGGCGAGTCGAGCTTGATGGCCGCGGCGATGAGCGCCATGATCGGCGAGGTGACGAGGACGGCCAGTGAGGCCAGGGCCACATCCAGACCACGCTTGACGGCGCGGTTCCAGCCGCGAATGTTGGTGTCCCGCACGCCGATGAGAGGGATACCGTTGATGGTGTCGATGTGCAGCTGATTGAGCCGCATCTGGAACATGTCGGGCACGATCCGCGTCCGGACCCCCATCGCCTCGCACGCTTCCAGCACGCGGTTGATCTTGTCGCGGGCGTACCACGGCAGCGTGATAATCACGTCGTCGATGCGATATTCCCTGAGCACGCCGGGCGTATCGGCGATGGTCCCCAGGGACGGGAACCGGCCAATGGAGCTGCCTGCCTTGTCGGGGTCATCATCGACGTAGCCGATAACCTGATAGCCCAAGTCCGGCTGGGCGACGATATTGCCCATGATGGCGCGGCCCACCTCGCCCGCGCCCACGAGCAGCAGACGGTCGGTGGCGATGCCGCGACGGTGCAGCGAGCGGCGGATGGCGCCCTCGACCAGGCGGCTGAGGGAGACAAGCACGACAATGATGACGGCGGCGTAGAGGAGCATCAGGCGTGAGACAGCCAGGGGACGCGAAGAGAAGTACCACACGATGAGGACGGCGACGCCCACGACCGTGCCGCTAAAGATGAGATAGACCGAGTCCAGCCAGGACGCGGTGCGGCGCTGGTCGTACAGGCCCTCGATCTTGTAGGCCAGCAGCAGAATGACCATCAGTAGCAGCGCCGAGCCGTAGTACGCGCTGAACTCGACGAAGTTCTCCTCGTCGACCGGCTGAATCCACTGCACGTTGTAGCGCAGCCAGTAGGCCAGGGCAAAGCCGACGAGTATCAAGAGCGCGTCGCTGATGATAGTGGCGAGCTTCCAGCGACGACGGAAGGCGGCGTTCACGCGACACCTCCCGCCAGAGTTGGCGCGCCCTGGGGCAGGGCGCGGCCTGCCAGCACGGCGTCGTACACGGCGGCCGTCGCCTGAGCGGTGCGTTGCCAGGTGAAACCCGCCGCCCGCGCCAGCCCGCGCGCGCGCAGATCGGCGCGCAGGTCGGCATCGGCCAGCGTCCGGCGCATGGCCTCGGCCAGAGCGTCGACGTCCGTCGCCTCGACCTGTATGCCCGCGTCGCCCACCACCTCCGGCAGGGATGAGGCCGTGGACGTGATGACCGGCGCGCCGCAGGCCATCGCCTCCAGGGGCGGTAGGCCGAAGCCCTCGTAGCGCGAGGGATACACGAACACCTCGGCCGCGCTGTACCAGATGGGCAGCTCGGCCTGGGGCACAAAACCGGGGAAGAGGATGTTGCCTTTCAGCCCCAGGCCCTCGACCAGCTCAAACAAAGACTGATAGCGCCAGCCCGCGCCGCCCGCGATGACCAGCTGGGGCGCGGCGGGGTCCTGACGCCGCATCTCGGCGTAGGCCCTGACCAGCGTCTCGATATTCTTGCGCGGTTCCAGGGTGCCGAGGTACAGGATAAAGCGCGGGGGCAAGCCGTACCGCTGCCGGAGCGTCTCGATGTCAGCGGGCGAGGCCGGGCGGTACCGGTCGTCGATGCCCAGCGGAATCGCAACGACCTTGTCTGGCGCGACACCGAGCAGCCGAACGATGTCGGCGCGTGTATTCGCCGAGTCGGCGATGATGGCGTCCGCGCGGCGGACGGACTCGCGGGTGATGGTGGACACGTACAGTCGGTTCGTCCTATTGAAGGCGTCCGGATACAGCAGCACGGTCAGGTCGTGAACGGTCACCACGCTTCGCGCCGCCCGCAGCGCGGGTAGGGCGTAGGCCAGGCCATGAACCAGGTCGACTCCCTCGCGGCGCAGGGCCATCGGCTGGGCCACCTGCTCCCAGGCGATGCGCGCCGACCGCCGCGTGTGGGTCGGCCAACGCGGGAAGGCCAGCGACAGGCCAGCCGGTGGGGCGTCGGCCAGGCGTCGGTCGGCGACGAAGGCCGTGAACGCCAGATGCGGCGCGGCGGCGGGCAGATGGGTCAGCAGCCCATAGATGTAGCGGTTGATACCCGCGCCCCGGTAGTCTTCCGACAGGGACAACAGGTGCGCGCTCAGGCCAATACGGGGGCGAGCTGACGTCATGCCCAGCCCCCGCTGGCTGGTTGAACCTTCCATAACAACTTCTGATTATACCACATGCGACCGCTGTATCAAGACGAGCGCGCGGGCAAGCTACAGCGGCCAGTCGCGCAGCATGCGCTCGGTCTCTTCGGAGTGGCCGCTCTCATCACGCACCATGTCCTCTAGCTGCACTTGCAGACCCTTGTCGCCGTAGGCCTCAGCCTCCTCGGCGCGCTGGGCGTAGTCGCGGGTGGCCTGGCGCTCGGCGGCCAGCACCGCCTCTAGCATCTCGCGGTTGGTGCGGGCAACGGGCACGGGGCGCGGCGTGGTGGTCGGCTCGCCGCCCAGGGCCACGATCTTGTTGGCGAGGAATTGGGCGTGCAGCTGCTCGTCGGCCACCTCGGTCAGGAAGAATTGGGACAGTTGCGGGCGATAGGGGCCGGTGGCCTTGGCGGCGTAGGTGATATACTGGATGATCGCGCTCAGCTCACCGGCCAGGTCCTCGTTCAGGCTCTGTATCAGTTTTTCCTTGCTCATCGTTATCTCCTGTGATTGGCTGGAGGCCATCAAGGTCTGCGAGACCTTTAGGGCCTTCCTCGTTAGCGAATGTAGTGCAGAGTTTGATAATCGCGCCGCAAGGCGATCACCTCCTCGCGCACAGCGACCGGGTCGTTGCCGCCGACCAGCACGCGGGCCATGAGCCGCGCTACCTCGGTCATCGTGTCGGGGGTCATGCCCCAGCGGGTGACCTCCTGTGTCCCGATGCGGATGGCGTTGAAGTCATTGGGGCACTCCGGCCCCGGCAGGCCGATGCCGCTCACCAGGAGGTTGGCCCGCTCCAGGCGGCGCGAGCCAGGCGTGCCGCCGCCATAGCCCTGGGCGGGCAACGCGACGTGCTGGCTAGCCGTGAAGCCGCGACCCTCGACGTGGTAGACCGGCACGCCCTCGGCATCCAGGGCGGTCGCCAGGGCAACCGCATTATCGATGCACATCTGAGCGTAGGCGGGGCCATACTCGCGCAGGTCCAGGGCAGCGACAATCAGCGCCGCCGTCTTGCTCAGGTCGAAGTTGGCCGTCATGCCCGGATAGGCGACGTATTCGAGGCGCTGCGCCAGCTCCGGGTCGTTGGTCATCACCAGGCCTGACGGCGGGCCGCCGAAGGACTTGTACGTCGAGCATGTCAGCAGGTGCGCGCCCTCGGCCAGGGGCTGCTGGAACGCGCCACTGGCAATGAGGCCCGACATATGGGCGGCATCGTATACCACATACGCGCCGACCTCGTCGGCAATCTCGCGCACGGCAGGCACATCATAGGGGAACAGGCACATGCTGCCCGCAACCATGATGATTCTGGGCTTGAGCGCGCGAGCCTCGCGGGCCAGGCCGTCCAGGTCGACGGCCATGCGCTGGCCGTCAAAGGGGACGGTACGCACCTCCAGCCCGTACAGCCCGGCCGCCCCGCCCTCGTGGTGGCCGACGTGGCCGGCCGCCTCCGGCGGGAAAGCCATCATCAGGTCGCCGGGGCGCGCGCAGGCCATGTAGGCGTACAGGTTGGCGAGGGAACCGCTGCCGACGCGATACTCGACGTAGCGAGCGTGGAACAGGCCCTTGAGCACCTCGGCGGCCAGGATTTCGAGCTGCTCGGCGTACTGCATGCCCATCTCGTACTTGTCACCAGGGTAGCCGAGGCTGGGGCGACTGCCGACGCTGGACGCCAGGAGGCGTACCGCGCGGGGGTTCATAATGTTGGTCCCCGCGTACAGGCTGATACACTCACGGTCCATGTAGTGTTCATGGTCGTCGAGGAGGCGGTGGACCTCGGCCTCGACGGCGTCGGCGTCCAGGGCGCGGTAGATGGCGGCTCGCTCCCGGATGGCGGCCTCAAGAGGGCCAGGAACCCAGGGACGCGCAGCGATGTCAACAGGCGCGGTCATGGTCAGTCCTCGCTGGTCGGGATGGCGGACGCGAATGGCCCAAGTATACCGCCGAATGCTCCCAGGCGGGAAGGATGACTAGATACGACATTTGCTCCCGCGCCTCGATGGGGGTACAATAGCGCCCATGCCTGACCCGCATCGTTTCGCCGCTCAGATACGGCCGTCGGCGTCCCTCATCTTGCTCAGCGCCCTCATTCTGGCTGCGCTGGCCCTGGTGGCTGGCTTTGCGGCCAGTCCGGTTGTGGCGGACGGCCCGCCGCCGGCTGCTACTGACTTCCTCGGCCGCCCTGTCTCCCCCGCCGCCCCGCTGAATGTCCTCGTCATTGGCGACTCCCTGGTCGGACCCCTCGCCACGGAGATGGGCCGTCTGGCGCGCCGCGATGGTATGTTGCATGTCACCCGTGATTTTCGCGTCGGGTCAGGCCTTGCGTATCCCCCTTACTTCGACTGGTCATCGCGCCTGAGCTATCTGCTGGCCGCCAACGGGCCGGAGGCGCTCGTCGTCTCGCTGGGTACGAACGACATCCTGAGCATGCGCCGCGAGGGGCGGGTGGTGACCGTGGGCACGCCCGGCTGGCGGCAAGAGTACATCGATCGCATTGGCACGCTGATGGACCTGGCCCAGCAAGGCGGCGCGGTGATGTACTGGGTTTGCCCGCCGAGCATGGCTGACCCCTTCCGCAACGAAACGATGGTATTGGTGAACGAGGCCATCCAGGAAGCCGCCCTCACGCGCCCCTGGGTGCATGTGGTGGATGTCTGGCCGTTGTTCACCGACGAGAATGGCGAGTACGCCGGCGAACTACCCAGTCGCGAGGGTGAGTGGACGCAGGTTCGTTCCAACGACGGCGTGCACCTCACGGCGGCGGGCGCTTCGTGGATGGCAAATGCCGTCTACGAGCAGATGCAACGGGACTGGGAGGGCGTCCCCTACGCCCCCATTCTCGCTGACCACGCCGCTGCCAGGGCCGTCGCGCAGGTCGAGGCCACCCCGACCTCAACCCCGTCCCCCCCTCCCCCACCCCCGCCTGAGAAGAAACAGAAGCAGGCGGTGGACGACCGAGGACGAAGGACCAATGGGGTAGCCCGTTGGTCCTTCGTTGTGTGTGGCGGCGCGGTGGCGGATGGCCAGGGGCGTTACCCCTGGCTTCTATGTTCTCGCTCCCCCGCACGCCTCC
>CAZJJF010000120.1:6409-9733 GCA_964546245.1 uncultured Anaerolineales bacterium | reverse complement strand
TCCGCGGCGATCCTGGACTTCGTCGGGGCGCTCGAACAGCACACCTACCCGCTGGACGCGGTGCAGGGCTTCATGCTCCTGCGCCACGGGAACGTGGTGGCCGAGGGCTGGTGGACACCCTACCGGCCCCAAGCCCCGCACTCCCTGTTCTCGCTGAGCAAGAGCTTCACTTCCACCGCCATTGGTCTGGCGGTGGCCGAGGGGCTGCTGGCGGTGAACGACCCCGTGCTGAAGTTCTTCCCCAACGATGCGCCGGCCAACCCTGGCGACAACCTGAAGGCGATGCGCGTGCGCCATCTACTGTCGATGAACACCGGCCACCAGGAGGACACCACCCCGCACGTTTTCGGCAGCCAGGACGCCAACTGGCCCCGCGCTTTCCTGTCGCTGCCCGTCGAGAACCAGCCCGGCGCGTGGTTCGTCTACAACACCGCCGCTACCTACATGCTCTCGGCCATCATCACCCAACTGACCGGCGAGACCCTGCTAGACTACCTGCGCCCGCGCCTGTTCGACCCGCTGGGCATCGAGAACCCCACCTGGGACACCGACCCGCGCGGCCTCAGCATCGGCGGTAGCGGCCTCCACATCACAACTGAGGACATCGCCCGCTTCGGCCAGCTGTACTTGCAGCAGGGTGTGTGGGATGGACAGCGCATCCTGCCGGCGACATGGGTTGCCGAGGCAACGAGCGCGCACTCCGACAACAGCAACACCCAGACCAACCCCGATTGGGTCGTCGGCTACGGCTACCAGTTCTGGCGTTGCCGTCACGACTGCTACCGGGCCGACGGCGCGTTTGGTCAATACTGTGTCGTCATGCCCGAGCAGGACGCGGTACTGGCGATGATCAGTGGCGTGCGAGACATGCAGGCGGTGCTGGACAAGGTCTGGCAGCATCTGCGGCCCGCCATGCAGCCTGCCGCGCTGCCCGCCGACCCAGTCGCCCACAGGGCATTGTGCGATAGGCTGGCGGCCCTGGCGCTGCCACTGCCCCAGGGGCAGCCTTCGTCGCCCAGGGCGAAGCGCTGGTCAGGGAAAACCTACGCGCTGGAGAGTAATGACCTGAAGCTGAAGAGCGTCGCCATCGAGTTCAGCGACGAGGGTAGCGCCCTCATCGTGAGCGACGAACGCGGCGCGCACCTGATGCAGGTCGGTTACGCCACGTGGCTGAGCGGGACCACCGACATGCGCGGGCGTGGCGACGAGCCCGTCGCCGCGTCGGGGGCCTGGACGGCGGAAGACACCTACGAGGTGCGGGCCTGCTACTACGAGGGCGAGTTCTGCCTGGTCTCTCGCTTCCACTACACAGACGGCGAAGTACGCCTGGCAGTGGAGTCGAATGTAGCGTGGATATCGCCGACGCTCACGACGATTTCCGGCCGCCTGGCCGGTGAGACCGCGTAGTTACACCTGGTCAGAGGAGACGCGCTAATGACGACCTGGACAGGCAAGGCAGCCCCATCACAAACTCGCGCTCGATGGTATTGTCCCGGTCGTCCAGGCCGCGCAGCGCGCCCGTCTCCTGGAAACCCAATCGGCGGTAGAAGGCGCGGGCGTCGACGAAGCGCGTGTCACTCCACAAGACGATGCGGCCGTGCCGAAGGTGGCGTAGGAAGGCGACGGCGTGCTCAACCAGCCGCCTGCCCCAGCCCTGGCCGCGCGCGGCGAGGTCGAGGTACAGGCATTTGATCTCGGCGTGGTCGGGGTGAATGGCGACGGCAACCGTGCCCCGCACGCTGCCATCCTCGTCGAGCACCCAGAAGTCGCCGCCCTGGGCGCGAAAGGTCGGTCCAGGGGTGAGCCAGTGGGGCTCGTCTTCCAGGTACAGGGTCAGGCCCTGCTCGGCGTAGACACGGCGAACGAGAGCGAGAATGGCGGGGGTATCGGAAGGGGTGACGACCCGAACTGAGCATACCACACGAGTTACTGTTCGTGGTCGGTAAGTAGCAACTCGACGTGGGGCAGCAGCTGGGACACGTCTGCCTTAGCAACGAACCACACAATGTCGTAGTTCATGCCGAAGTAATCATGGGTGATTTTGTCGCGCAGTCCGGCCATCTGACGCCACGGGATTTCGGGATGAGACTCACGCAACGAGGGTGACAGCTGCTTGACAGCCTCCCCAATCACCTGCAAATTGCGCAGTACGGCGTCCTGAGTCTTGGTGTCGTCCAGAAAATCGTCGTAGGACATTCCGCGAACGTATGCCAGGACTCGCTGCATGGCTTCGACGATGTCGGCGAGGTAGTCGAGGTCACACCGCTCGGACATCGATGAGGTTGCTCCGAATGCGCTCCGCGATGACCTTCGAGCGCGCTGAGCGGTGACTTTGGTTGAGGGTCTCGAACGTCGCCAGGTCGACCTGGCGACCGAGCACCTGCTCCAGGTACTCGGCCAGCGCGACAAACTCCAGGCCCAAAGGGCGCGACAGGTCGACCAACAGATCAATGTCGCTATCGGGGGAGGGCGTACCCTCGGCGAAGGAACCGTAGAGGGCGATGTGGGACACGCCAAAGCGAGTCTGCAGGGTCGGCAGCAGGCGGCCGAGCCGTTGGAGCACCTGGTCCCTGGTCAGAATCTCCGACATCTTGCCTCCGCGTTGAAGAGATGGACACTCCCTCACAAAGGGTACATCACCTCCTGTCGGGTGTCAATGGCGCGAATTCCCCACCAGCGGATTCTGGGGTATAGTACGGGCCATTGACGTCAGCATCCACTGAGCGCGAGGTGCTCCCATGTCTCCTACCCCTTCCGCTGACATTGGCCTCATTGGCCTGGCCGTGATGGGCCAGAACCTGGCCCGCAATATGGCCCGCAACGGCTTCCGCGTCGCCGTCTACAACCGCACCACATCGCGCGCCGAGGAGTTCGTGCGCGAGTTCCCCGACCCAAACCTGATTCTGGCCCGCGAGCTGCCCGCCCTAGTCCGGATGCTCAAGCCGCCGCGCCGCGTGATGCTCATGGTGCAGGCGGGCGCGGGCGTGGATGCCGTCATCGAACAACTCGTGCCGCTGCTCCATGATGGCGACATCATCATCGACGGCGGCAACTCCTACTTCAAGGACACCGAGCGGCGTAGCGCGCGCTTGCAGGAGGTGGGCCTCCAGTTCCTGGGTACCGGCGTCTCCGGCGGTGAGGAGGGCGCGCTGTACGGGCCGAGTATCATGCCCGGCGGCCCCAGGGATGCCTACGCGGCTGTCGAGGCGATTTTTCGCGCCATCGCTGCCCGCGCCCCCGATGGAACGCCGTGCGTGGCGTATCTGGGGCCGGGCGGCGCGGGGCACTACGTCAAGATGGTGCACAATGGCATCGAGTACGGCG
>CAZJJF010000120.1:0-6399 GCA_964546245.1 uncultured Anaerolineales bacterium | reverse complement strand
TGCAGCTCATCGCCGAGGTGTACGACATCCTGGCGCGCGGCGCGGGCCTGGACGCGGCCGCGCTGGCCGACGTGTTCACCGAGTGGAACGCGGGTGAGCTACAGTCCTACCTGATCGAGATCACGTCCCTCATCTTCCGCACCCTCGATGCGGAGACTACACGGCCACTGGTGAACCTGATTCTGGACACCGCGCAGCAGAAGGGGACGGGCAAGTGGACCTCCCAGAACAGCTTCGACCTGGGCATCCCCATCCCGACCATCAACGCGGCGGTCGAGGCGCGGCAGTTGTCCGCGCTCAAGGCCGAGCGCGTGGCGGCCTCGCCAATCCTCACGCGCGCGGCCCCCGCCTTCACGGGCGACCGGGCGCGGCTGGTCGAGGCGGCGCGGGCCGCCCTGTATGCCGCCAAGATCGGCGCATACGCCCAGGGCTTCTCGCTGCTACGCGAGGCGTCCGACGAGTACGGTTACCATCTGAACATGGGCGCGATTGCCGCCATCTGGCGGGCGGGTTGCATCATCCGCGCCCGCTTCCTCGACGACATCACGGCCGCCTTTGGTCGCAACCCGGCCCTGCCCAACCTGATGCTGGATAGCTTCTTCGCGCCCGCCCTCCAGGCCCGCGACACACAATGGCGCGAGACGCTCAAGCTGGCGGTTGACCTGGGCATCGCCACGCCCGCCATCAGCTCGGCCCTCGCCTACTACGACGGCTACCGCAGCGCGCGCCTGCCCGCCAACCTGACCCAGGCCCAGCGTGACTACTTTGGCGCCCACACCTACGAGCGCACCGACCGCCCCGGTGTGTTCCACACCGAGTGGGGGCCGACGTAGTAGGTAGTAGCGCGGTCGGTGCGAGACGCACCTCGTTGCCGCGTCGCTCGTAGAGTCAGGTAGAAGGGAGGGCCTATGGCGTTCCAGACTCACCCGACGCTCGGGCCGACGGTTGGCACTGACCGCGTCGAGATCGTCGACATTCTGCGCGGCTTTGCCTTGCTGGGTATCGTTATCGTCAATATGGGCCTGATCGGCGTGCCGGTCTATGGGCTGGCAGTGGACATGGCCGACTGGCCGGGCCCCCTCAACCAGGCCGCCGAGGGGTTCATTCGTGTCTTTGCCGAGGGCAAGTTCTACCCGCTGTTCTCGTTCCTGTTCGGCTGGGGGCTGGCCGCCCAGATGCTGCGGGCCGAGACGCGGGGGGTATCCTTCGTCCCCTTCTACCTGCGCCGCCTGGCCGTGTTGCTGCTCATCGGAGTGGTTCACGCCGTGCTGTTCTGGGAAGGCGACATCCTGGTCATTTACGCCGTGCTGGGCGCGCTGCTGCTGCCGTTCCGCCACCGCTCACGGCGCACCATCCTGGCCTGCGCGGTCATCAGCCTGCTTGCGCCCGCCGTCATCATGACTGGACTCGCGGCCCTCGTTCAGTGGCAGATGAGCCTGGGCGCGGCGGCGGGCCTCGATGCGGCCTTCGCCGAGACGACGAGCAGTATGCGGCAGGCGGCGGCGCAGGCCACGGCAGTCTACGCGGGCGGCAGCTATGGCGAGATTGTCGCGCAGCATATCCGCGACTTGACCTTCCTCTACCCGAGCATGCTGTTCTTCTTCCTGCCCACCGTGTTCGGCATGTTTCTGCTCGGCCTGCTGGCCGGGCGGGAGGGCCTGTTCCACGACGTCCCCGCCCATCTGCCCACGTTCCGCCGCCTGGCCGCGTGGGGGCTGTCCCTGGGCCTGCTCGGCAGCGTAGCCTATGCCTATGCCCAGGAGGTGTCCAGCCGTGCCATCCCCAGCGGGATGTCGGTGCTGGTCCAGGTCGGCGCGAGCCTGGGCGGGCCGCTTCTGTCCCTGGGCTACGTGGGCGCCATCGTGTTGCTGGCGCAGCGAGAGCCGTGGCTGAGGCGGCTGGAGGTCTTCGCACCCGTCGGTCGGATGGCCCTCAGCAATTACCTGGCCCAGTCGGTCGTCTATCTGCTGGTGTTCACCGCTGTCGGATTGGGCCTGTATGGCGTGACTGGCCCCGCTATTCAGCTGCTCCTGGCCGTCGCCCTGTATGCCGCGCAGGCCGTGTTCAGCGCCTGGTGGCTGGCTCGCTTCCAGTTCGGCCCCGCCGAATGGCTGTGGCGCACGCTGACCTATGGGCGACGCCAGCCGATGCGTCGCGCCCCTGCGCTGATAGCGGCGTGAGGCGCGGCGCTCGCCTCAGTGAGCTTCTTTGTAGCGCAACCAGGGCTGTAGAGACTGCTCGTAGATAGACCACAGGCGAAGGACCAATGACCAGGAGGATTAGCCCATCGGTCATTGGTCCTTTGTCGTTGGTCTCACGACGCGAACGACTCGCGCGGGCCTTGCGTTTCCATAGATGTGACGTAGAATTGCGCGACTTTATTGGAAGGTGGTATCGATTGTGACGACGTGGAATAGTGTAACACATCGCGCGCCTCATAGCGGGGAGACAGTCGACCCGACGCGGCGGCTGCGACGGGGTACGGCTCATGCCCTGGCGATGGCGCGCTATGCCCTATTGCCCCAGGCGCACGGCTTTCGCAACGAGTTTGCCCAACCGATGGTCGAGCGTCTCACCCTGCGCTGGTCCAACCTACCCGCCGATCTTCACGGTCTGCGCATCGCCCAAATCAGCGACGTGCACGCCGCGCCGTGGGTTCCGCTTAGCCTGCTGCGGCGGGGCGCGGCGCTGGCCCTGGCCGAGAAGCCCGATCTCATCGCCCTCACCGGCGACTTCATCACCCTGCACAGCCGACCCGAATATTTCGCCCGACAGGCTGCCGAAGCCCTGGCGCCGCTGCGCGCGCCGTTGGGCGTATACGCCAGCCTGGGCAACCACGACTACTGGGGCAGCGCCCCCGCCGTGACTCGCGCTCTGGAGCGCGTCGGCATCCCTATGCTGGTCAACGCCTCCACCCAGCTGCGCATAGGAGATTCAGACCTGGTGGTAGCGGGGCTGGACTCGGCGCGCGAGGGCCAGCCGGATCTGCGCGCCGCCCTGGATGGTACGCCGCGAACAGCGTTCCGGGTGCTGCTGGCTCACGAGCCAGACGTGGCCGACAAGGCGGCCGGCTTCGGCGTTCACCTGCAATTGTCGGGGCATAGTCACGGGGGACAGGTCGAGATTCCCGGCGTCAAGCCGTTTTGGCTGCCACGCCTGGGGCGAAAGTATCCACGCGGCCTGTATCGCGTCCTCAATATGTGGCTGTACACCAATCGCGGGCTGGGCGGTAGCTTCCCGCCGCTGCGGCACAACTGCCCGCCCGAAGTGACGCTCATCACGCTGGAAAGGGACGCATGCGACGCCTCCTCCTGACCCTCGGACTTCTCCTCCTCGCTGCGCTTGTGGTTGCGCCGGTCTCGGCGCAAGGCCCCACGCCAAAGGATACCAGTCTGGCCGCGAAGGTCGCGCCCGAAGTGCAGCGCGCGGCGGCCCAGGGCGGTAAGGTCGAGTTCCTGGTTGTCTTCAGCGAGCAGGCCGACCTGCGCGGGGCGGATGCCCTGCCCGACCGGGCGGCGAAGGCGCGCTTCGTCTACGACCGCCTCAAAGCCACCGCCGAAGGTAGCCAGGCGAAGGCGCTGGCCGAGGTGACGGCGGCCGGCGGCCAGATCAAGCGCTTTGCCCTGGTGAACGCCGCCCTGGTGGCGGGCGACGCCAGCCTGGTCAACCAACTGGCGCGGCGCAGCGACGTCAAGCGCCTGGAGCCGAACCCGGCCGTCAAGGGGATGCAGTCCGCGCCGGATGCCCCCAGCGCGGCGACCGGCCCCGGTACACCGTGGGGCATCCAGCGCGTCAAAGCGCCGACCGTGTGGGACCAGTACACGCGGGGCGCGGGGGTGGTGGTCGGCGTCGCGGATACCGGTGTCGAGTGGACCCATCCCGCGCTCCAGCCCCACTATCGCGGCTGGGACGGCACGACCGCCGACCACAGCCGCAGCTGGCACGACGCCATTCGCAATGAGATCATCCCGCTGGACGACTACGGCCACGGCACGCACGTGACGGGGACGGTGGTGGGCGGCGAGGGCGACAACCGCATCGGCGTCGCGCCGGACGCAAAGTGGATCGGCTGCCGCAACATGGACGGGGGCATCGGTACGCCCGCCCGCTACCTGGAATGCATGGAGTTCATGCTGGCCCCCTACCCGCCGTCGGGTAGTTTCCTGAATGACGGCCTGCCCGAATTGGGCGCGGACATTATCAACAATTCGTGGGGCTGCCCGGTGGACGAAGGCTGTTATCCCCAGACGCTGACCCAGGCAGTGGCGACGTTGCGCGCGGCGGGCATCCTGTTTGTCGCTTCGGCCGGCAACGAAGGCCCCAGCTGCTCAACGGTGATGGATCCGCCCGGCCTGACCGCCGAGACCTTCAGCATCGGCGCGTTCAGCGAGAGTGGCGCCATCGCCACTTTCAGCAGCCGCGGGCCGGTCACGGCCGACGGTAGCAATCGCCCCAAGCCAGACCTGGCCGCGCCGGGGGTGAGCGTTCAGTCAGCACAGCGCGGCGGCGGTTACGCGGCGGGTAGCGGTACATCTATGGCCTCACCCCACGCGGCGGGTGTGACGGCCTTGCTGTGGGCGGCCGTGCCCGCCCTGCGCGGTCAGGTGGCGGCGACCGAGGCCATCCTGCGTCAGTCGGCCATCCCGCGCGAGGCTACCCAATGCGGCGTGACTATCCCCAACCGCGCCAACAACACCTGGGGCTGGGGCGAGATCGATGCCTTCGCCGCCGTCCAGGCGGCGCTAACCCTGGGTGAGGTGCGCGGCACGGTGCGCGACGCGGCGACAGCCCAACCCTTGAGCGGGGCGCAGGCGACGCTGAGCGGCCCCGGTGGCCTGAACTTCACGGTCACAACGGACAGCGGCGGTCAGTATAGCTTCGAGGCGGCGGCAGGCGCGTATGCCCTGAGCGTGTCGATGCTGGGCTACCAGCCGGCGACAGCGTCGCCGACGATCACCAGCGGCGGCACAACGGTTCACGATGTGGCGCTGATGCCAGCAGCGGCGCAGGCGGTCGGTGGGATGGCGACCGACACCGTAACCAGCCGCCCCGTGCGGGCAACGGTGCGGGTGGTGGGTATGCCGATCCAGGCGGCCACGGGCGCGGATGGTCGCTATACCCTGTCCCTGCCGCCGGGGACGTATCGCCTGCGGACAGAGGCCATGGGCTACCAGGCGGCGGAGAGCAGCCTTACCGTAGCGGGGCCAATGACCGCGAACGTGGCCCTGCGGCCGGCTGCCCCGGTTCTCATCGTGGACGACGACGAGGGACTGGCGATGCAGCAGGCCTGGCTCGACGCCCTGGGTAACCTGGGCCGCCAGGCGGACGTGTATGAGGTGCGCGAGACAGGCAACGGGCCGACCGCCGACGCCATGCAGAACTACTGCCTGGTGATCTGGGTCATCGGCCAGAAGTTACATCGCCTGCGCGAGACGGACGCGGCCCAATTACAGACCTACCTGGACCGGGGGGGGCGATTGCTGCTAGCCGAGCCGGGCGGCGGCTCTACCCCGTTCCACCAGACATACCTGCGGGTTCTAGCGGGCAGTGGACCGACTGCCTCGACGGCGCAGGGCGTCGGCGCGTGGGCCGGGCGGGCCTTCGACGTGGGGCTACCCGCGCAACTCGACTTCCCAGCGCCGGCGCTGCCGGCGGCCGGCGGTCAGGCTGTGCTGGCCTGGACAGGTCAGACGACCTACGGCGGCATCGCCTACCTGGGCGCGTACCGCAGCCTGTACCTGACCTTCGGCTTGCAGAGCCTGCCCATCCCCCAGCAAGCCTCCTTCGTGCAGCAGGCGCTCACCACCCTCGGCTGCCCGGCCTGCCGTCTCACAGGCGACGTCAACTTCGACGGGCGCGCCGATGTGGCTGACATCGCTCTGGTAGCGGCGGCGCGGGGCGCGACGAGCAGCGCCCCGACCTACCAGCGTCGCCTTGACCGCAACCTGGATGGCGTTGTGGACGACGTGGACACGCGGGTTGTGGCGGGCGGTTGGGGGGCGAGATGCCAGTAGGGCGGAAGCCTGGGGGCCGGGGGTGGAGATTCGGAAGTGGCGGGGGCGTAAGAAGCGGTGGGGTCAGGCGTCCTAAACAGGCAGGCGGCGGAAGCCGCTCGCGGCTGGGGCGGGTTTGGAAATAATCCGCATATCGAAGTAAGAAACTCGGTGCGGGATCGTCCTAGTAAGGCAAGCGCAAAACGCTAGCCGTAGTTGACAACGGATACACACGACCCCACTTCTGGAGCACGGCGTGCATCGAACGTCGGAGTTCAACAAGTGAGATCCGGTTCCTGGTAAGACCTCGTCTGACCTTTCAACGGTCTGGCAGTCCTTGCCAGACCGTTGTGTGTTTGTAGTCGGACCTTAACAACTAAAGAGTGACAGGAAAGACAGCGAAGAA
>CAZJJF010000119.1:6336-9816 GCA_964546245.1 uncultured Anaerolineales bacterium | reverse complement strand
ACCGTCGGCGCAGCCTTGAGGCGGGCGACGTAGTCCTCCACATCGGCCTCGAACTCGGCCGGGTCAACGAAGTCCGCGATATTCAGCGCCAGGACCAGCGTGCCGTTGCCGCCGCCGTACTTGGGACTGGGGCTGACGCCGGAGCCGGACAGCGCGCCGCCCAGCAGCTCGATCATGACGCTCACGCCGTAGCCCTTGTAGCCGCCGAAGGGTAGCAGCATCCCCCCAGCGTAGAAATCGTTGGGGTTCTGGCTCGGCTGGCCGTGGCTATCGAGGATGACATTCGGTGGCACGGGCACGCCCTTGTCCTTGGCGACGCGCACCTTGCCCTCCGCCAGCACCGAGGTGGCGAAATCGAGGACGAGCGGCTCGTGACCCGCCCCCCTCGGCACTGCCCAGGCAATAGGGTTCGTACCCATGAGCCGCTGCCGCCCGCCGAAGGGTGTCACGGCCGCACCGACATTGGCGAGAATGAAGCCAATCTGGCCGGCGCGGGCAATGGCTTCGGCGTAGGCGCCGATGCGGCCGATGTGGTTGGTGCGGCGGGCGGTGACTGCGCCTACCCCCTTGTCGCGGGCCAACTCCGTGGCCGTCTGCGCCGCCAGGAACCCGGCAGGCGGACCCCAGCCCCAGCCGCCGTCGATGATGGCGCGCGCGCCCCGTCGGTCGAGGATGACCGGCCGGGCGGCGGGCTTGATGTTGCCCTTCTCGATCATCTCGATGTACTGGAGGGTACGCATGACGCCGTGGGAGTCGTGGCCGGCCAGGTTCGCCTGCACTAGCGTGCCGGTGACCAGGTGGGCGATGTCGTCGGGCGTGCCGAGGGCGATGTAGATGTCGGCCACCAGCGAGTGCAGCGTGTCAGCGGGGACATGAATCATGAGTCAGTCTCCTCTCGTGGGGCGCAGATGGGCCGATTATAGCGCGTCGAGGGGTGGGTCGCAACTCTGTCTACAATTAGCATGTCGACGGGCGAGTGAAACGTGAGAGGAGGTCTTTTCACGCCTCACGCGCCTCGCCTCCTTTGTCAAGAAGCTACAACGCGGCTATAATGGTGAAGACTCGGATGCCACGCGGGGCGCGTCATGACCTTGATTGATATCACCCTGCCTATCTCGCCTCAACTGCCGGTGTATCCCGGCGATCCCGCCGTGGAGATGGCGCTTGAGGCCGATATGGCGCGCGGCGATGCCTATAATCTCACGCGGCTGAACCTGTCCGCCCACACGGGCACGCATCTCGACGCCCCGCGCCACTTCATTGCCGACGGCCTGGCGATTGACGAGCTATCCCTGGACGCGCTGGTGGGCCCGGCGCTAGTGGTCGAGACCGACGCAGCCGCCGACCTGACCGCCAGTGACCTGGACCGCCTCGGCGTTCCTGCTGATACCGAGCGCCTGCTCCTCAAGACCCGGAACTCGCAGCGGTGGGAGCAGCCGATGACGCCCGTCTTTGCCACGAACTTTATCGCCCTCGACCCGTCGGCGGCGGAGTGGCTGATTCAGCGCGGCGTGCGTCTGGTGGGAGTGGATTATCTGAGCATCGAGGCGCTGGACGCCGCGCCCGGCAGCCCGGTGCATACCCATCTGCTGCGGGCGGGTATCCTGATCCTGGAGGGGCTGAACCTGAGCAGGGTGGAGCCGGGGGCGTATCGTCTGATCGCCTTGCCGATGAAGCTGGTAGGCGCGGATGGCGCTCCGACGCGGGCCATTCTCGTTGCCGACGAGGCGAGCCGCTGAGGGGCATAGCGCGAGGGATAACCGCGTTCCCGATACGGGGGCGCGCGACAAAGCACATGAGGCACATTCGCCTCCAGGAGCAACGATGACGAATCCAATGGCCTATCACGAGGAAACACTGATTGACGACGTGTACGCCCGCCAGATTCTGGACAGTCGCGGCAACCCGACCCTGGAGGTCGAGGTCACGTTGGTGGGCGGGGCGCGCGGCCAGGCGGCCGTGCCGTCAGGCGCGTCGACCGGCGCCCACGAGGCGCTGGAATTGCGCGACAAGGATGCCAGTCAGTGGGGCGGCAAAGGCGTCAGCCAGGCTGTTGAGCATGTCAACCAGGAACTGGCGGCTGAACTGACGGGCTGGGACGCGCTGGACCAGAAGGGCATTGACGAGTTTATGATCGGCCTTGATGGCACGCCGAACAAGGCGCGCCTGGGCGCGAACGCCATCCTGGGTGTGTCGCTGGCCGTGGCCCACGCGGGCGCGGCGGCCCTGGGCCTGCCGCTGTATCGCTACCTGGGCGGGGTGTATAGCCACCGTCTGCCCGTGCCCATGATGAATATCATGAATGGCGGCCAGCACGCCGTCAACTCGACGGACTTCCAGGAGTTCATGGTCATGCCCGTCGGCGCGCTGTCCTTCAAGGAGGGGTTGCGCTGGGGGGCGGAGATTTACCAGGCGCTGGGCAAGGTCATCAAGAAGCGCGGTTTCGCTACGACGGTGGGCGACGAGGGCGGCTTTGCGCCCAGTCTACCCAGCAACGAGGGCGCGATTCAGCTCATCCTTGAGGCCATCGAGGCGGCGGGCTACGAGGCGGGCCGCGATGTCGCCATCGCCCTCGACCCAGCTGTCACCGAGCTGTATCAGGACGGCAAGTATGTCCTGGAGCGGGAGGGCCGCACCCTGACCACGGTCGAGATGGTCGATTTCTGGGAGGATTGGGTCACTAAATACCCCATCATCTCCCTGGAAGATGGGCTGGCCGAGGATGATTGGGAGGGCTGGGCGTTGCTCCGCCAGCGCCTGGGCGACCGCGTCCAACTCGTGGGCGATGACTTCCTGGTGACAAACGTGGAGCGTCTCCAGAAGGCTATCGACGCCAGGGCCGCCAACTCTATCCTTATCAAGCTCAACCAGATTGGCAGCCTGACCGAGACCCTGGCCGCCATTCAGATGGCGCAGCGCGCCGGGTGGACGGCGGTGGTGTCGCATCGCTCTGGCGAGACCGAGGATACGACCATTGCCGACCTGGCGGTGGCGGTCAACGCCGGCCAGATCAAGACGGGGGCGCCGGGGCGTGGCGAGCGTACCGCCAAGTACAACCGCCTGCTGCGCATTGAGGATGAGTTGGGCGACACGGCGCGCTATCCTGGCCGCGACGCCTTCTACAATCTGCATTGACGCGGGGGCGACCGATGATTCGCAAGCGCCCATCCCAGAAGCCGGGTATGATGCTGGTGACCTTTGAGCTACCGCCGCAGTTTTGGGCGGAGCGCATTACCCTCGTCGGCGACTTCAATGACTGGGACGAGAAGGCCACGCAGTTGCGGCAAGACCGCGATGATGGCGCATGGCGGGTTGTCATGGAATTGGAGACCGGCCGCGAGTATCAATTCCGCTATCTGGCCGACGGTCAGGATTGGCACAACGACAGTTCGGCCGATCGCTACGAGGACAACCCGCACGGCTCGACCAACTCGGTTATCGTATTATAGGTACGCAGGGCGAGACTGGTCGGGGTTCACC
>CAZJJF010000119.1:0-6326 GCA_964546245.1 uncultured Anaerolineales bacterium | reverse complement strand
CCCAAACACTTTTTCCTATTTCTCGGCACCCTGGGCGATCGGGGTGGGGCACCCCCCGCCCACCCCCCCCGACTCTAGAGGAGAAGGTAGTATGGGTATGCTAGACCTGGGGCCAGTGGGCGCGACGCGCCGCAATCACGGCATCGAGCACGCAACGATTCACATCCTGTCGGAGCAGTTTCCCCAGCTGGGTATGGCAGGCCGCGCCGACGCCGGTGGGTTCTTCATTCTGGGTGATGTGCCGACCGAGGCCATTGCCCCCGCCGTCGAGCAGGCGATTGCCCGCGTGCGCGGTGGTGAGCATGGCCTGGTCGTTCACCCGCGCTGTGGGACGAATCTGGTGGTGGCGGGGGTACTGGCCGGTGTGTCGAGTTTCGCTGTCGCCACCGTCCTCGGCGGCGGCCGCCATGAGGACCGCTTTGCCAGGCTGCCGGGCATGGTGCTGGCTGCGACGGCCGGGCTTCTCCTGGCCCAGCCCCTCGGCCCCAAGGTCCAGGAGAAATGGACCACGTCTCACGAGATGGGCGGCGCGTATCTGAAGGCCGTCAAGCGCCGCGAGGCTCGCGGCCCGATTGTTCATCGCGTCGAGATCGGGACGGCGAAGCCGGGGGAGATGGTAGCCTCCTCGCTGGTGTAGCTTCCGCACGCCGGACCAAAGACCAAAGACCGAGGACGAATCCGTCTGTCACCCTTGGTCCCTCGTCCTTCGTCATCTTGCCATGCTCTACCTCCTTCACGGTGACAACGAGTTCGAGCGCGCCGAGGCGCTGGCCCGCCTGCGCGCCGAGCTAACAGACCCCGCCTTCGGCGACCTCAACACGTTGCGCCTCGACGGCAAGCGTGTCAGCCTCGTCGAGCTGACTCACGCCTGCGATGTCGCCCCCTTCTTCGGCGCGCGCCTGGTGATCGTCGATGGCCTGCTGACGCGCCTGGCCAGCGGCGGGCGCAAGGCTGACCGCGCCGCCGGTGGCGAGGCCGAGGCGTCGGAGGGGGGCAAGGCCTTCGCGGCGGGCCTGGCCAACTATCTGCCGCGCCTGCCCGACACCACCCATCTGATCCTGGTGGAGCCGAAGGCCGTTGCCAGGACCAACGCCGTGCTCAAGGCGGCGCAGAGCATGGGCGACCGCGCGCAGATACGGGCCTTCGATCCCCTTAATGCTCGGCGCGGCGAGGTCGGCGATTGGCTGCGTGATCGTGCCCGCCGCAAGGGTGGCTCGCTCCAACCGCCGGCCGTGCGCCTGCTGGAGGAAACTGTCGGCGGCGACCTGCGCGCCCTGGATACCGAACTCGATAAGCTGCTCACCTACGTAGGGAGTGACCGCCCCATCAGCGAGGCCGACGTGCGCCAGATGGTGGGTGCGGCGCAGCAGACGAGTATCTTCGAGATGGTGGATGCCGTTGGCAGCCGCGACACGGGCGCGGCGCTGGCCCGCCTGCATGAGCTGCTGGATGCGGGGGAAGCGCCGCTGTACCTGCTGTTTATGATCACACGCCAGTTCCGCATCCTGCTGCAACTGCGCCTGCTCCAGGCGGCGAATCTGTCGCCTGCGGAGCTGGCCTCGCGGCTGGGCTTGCACCCCTTCGTCGCCGAGAAGGGGCTGCGTCAGGCGCAGCGCTTTACCGCGCCCCAGTTGGAGGCTATCTTGCGCCGCCTGCTCGCCGCCGACCTGGCCCTCAAGTCGTCGGGCAATCACCCGGTATTGGAACTGGACCTGCTGATTGTCAGCCTGACGCGCGGCCAACCCGTGCGGCCCCCATCCCCGTAGGGGCGGCCCCCCGTGGCCGCCCGCTCCCGTGGCCGCCCGCTCCCGTGGCCGCTCGCTCCCGTGGCCGCTCGCTCCCGTGGCCGCTCGCTCCCGGTGCGCCGCTCATCACCACCGACGGCCAAGAGGAGAGGACGCGGACGAGCGCGGACGGAAAATCTGATCATCTGGCTCCGCTCCGTGCCTTTGTGCCTTCGTGTCCTTCATGCCGACCCAGGACGGTGTGGTTTCGATGGTCGCGACAGTAGAAGAGGTGTTACGCCCGTGCCCAAAGTCGAAATCCCGCTATGGCAGGCAACGCGGCTGGTCAGCCCCGGCCCGGTCGGTCTCGTCACTGTCAAGTACCGCGACAAGGTCAACGTTCTGCCTATCGGCTGGACGTGCGCCTTGAGCCAGAACCCGCCCCGTGTCGGCATCGCCGTCCATCCCAGCCGCTACAGCCACGATCTGCTACGGCGGGCGGGGCAGTTTGGCCTGAGCATTCCTGGCCGCGCCCTGGCGGAAGCCGTCGCCAGAGCCGGGTCCGTCAGCGGGGCGTCGGGCATCGACAAGGCCACCCTGGCGGGACTGACGTGGGCGGAGCCGACCGAGATTGACACGCCGCTCATCAACGAGGCGCTGGCCTGGCTGGAGTGCGTCATCGTCAGCGTCATCGACAGCGGCGACCACACCCTATACGTAGGCGAGGTGCAGCGCGCCGCCGCCGAGGAGGCCGCCTACCAGGACGGCTGGACCCTGCCGGAGGACGAGGAGATGCGCCCGCTGCACCACCTGGGTGGCAGCCGCTACGCCTTGCTGGGGGAGGCGTTCGAGGTCTCGCTGCCCTGAGAGGCCCCTGACCTCTGCCATCGGTAAAACGTGAAGCGTGAACTCCTTCGATAGTCTCAGGCCCCACGTTTCACCTTTCGCGCCTGACGCCCTATAATGGCAGGCTATGCAACGTCTGTCTGCCCGCGCCTGGCTCGCCCGCGATGGCCTCATCTTGCTGGCCCTACTGGGTGTGCTGCTCATCCTCTTCTGGCAAGTGACCCTCGGCGGGCGCAGTGTCGTTCCCTTCGACACGCTGTACAGCGTGCCGCCCTACAGCGCGTTCGCCGCGCAGCAGGAGGTCGGCCCGCCCCACAACGCCCTGGTCACCGACCTGCTGTTCCAAAACTATGCCTGGAAGAGCTTCATCCGCCGTCAGGTGGCAGCGGGCGAGCTCCCCCTGTGGAACCCGCACCTGTTCGCAGGCGTGCCTTTCCTGGCGGCGGGGCAGCACTCCCTCCTGTTTCCCCTGAGCGCGCTCTACCTGTGGCTGCCCCTGTGGCTGGCCTACGGCTGGTTCACCGTCCTGGTCACATGGCTGGCGGGGGTGGGGGCGTACCTCTTCGCGCGCCAGTTGGGCCTGCCGCGCGGGGCAGCGGCGGCCTCGGCGTTGACCTTCGCCCTGGGCCAGCTCTTCCTCATCAACCCCGTCCATCCGATGATTCTGGCCGGCATGGCCTGCCTGCCCTACAGCCTCATCGCCATCGAGGGCCTGCTGCGGCGGGTCGGCGGCGGCGAGGGGCTAAGCGTGCCGGTGATGCTCCTGGCGCTGCTGGGGGCAGGATCGATAGCCCTGACCTTCTTCGCGGGCCACATTGAAATCGCCCTGTATAGCCTGATCGTCGCGGCGTATTACACCATGGCGCGGCTGGTGGTGATGGCGGTGGGCAGGCAGGCGAAGGGCAGCCACAGCGGGCAGCCCCTACGGGCGGGGGTGGTTGTCGCGGGGGTGGTCCTGCTGGGGCTGGCGCTGGCGGCGGCGCAGATTGTCCCGCTGTTCGAGCTGGTCAGTCGCAACTACCGCGAGGGAGCGACGACCCTGGCCGAGGTGCGGGACTATGCCTTCCCGCCGCGCCATATTCTCAAGTTTCTCATGCCCGACGTGTTCGGCAACCCCGCCCACCACGGCTACTACGACATCTTCCAGGGGGCGTGGGTCAGCGACCTGCGCAACGCGGCCGGCGAGAGCGTGTCCAGCCTGGCGTGGGGCATCAAGAACCACGTCGAGGGCGCGGTGTACGCCGGGCTGCTGCCGCTCTTGCTCGCCGTGGTGGCGCTGCGGTCCGCTGTGCGCGACGACGAAGGACGAAGGACCAAGGACCAATGGGCGGTCTCTGATTCGTCCTCGGCCCTTCGTCCTTCGTCCGCCACCGCGTCGCGCCCCTATGTGCTGATCTTCGCCCTCCTCGCCGTCGTGTCGCTGCTGTTCGCCTTCGGGACACCGCTATACGCCCTGCTATACGCCCTGCCCGGCTTCAGCCAGTTGCACACGCCCTTCCGCTGGGTGTTTCCCTACGCCTTCAGCCTGGCGATGCTGGCGGGCTTCGGCTGGGCAGCGATCCCCCGCTGCCGCGCCTTCGCTCGCGGCCTGGGCTGGCTGGCGGCGGGTCTGGGCGGGTTGACATTGCTGGGCGTCGCCATCGGCTACGGGATGCGTGACCGCCTGCTGCCCCTGGGCGACCGCCTCGTCGAGCGACTGGCGAAGGCCAGCGACGTGTTCAGCGGCGGCGCAGCCTTCTTGTCTTACGAGGGTCGCGCCGTGCTTCTGTTCGGCGTGTTCCTGGTCCTGTCAGGGCTGGCGCTGATTGGCCTGGCCTGGGGCTACCATCGCCCCAGCGTCAGTGCCACTCGCTCGCGCCTCGTGCAGGCCGCCGCCCTGGGCGTGCTGGCCCTGGACCTGGCCGCCGCGTCGTGGGGCTTCAACCCGGCCACCGACCCCCGGCTGGCCGACTTCACGCCGCCTGCCGTGGCCTGGCTTCAGGCGCGGCAGGCCGAGGAAGGCCCCTTCCGCATCACCGCCCTGGGCGACAAGGCTCTGCTGGCCCCCAACCTGGCCCTCATCCTGGGCCTGGAGGATCTGCGCGGCTACGACTCCATCATCCCGCGCCAGTACGTTGAGACGGCGCGGCAGATCGGCGACCAGGACCTACTGCTGTACAACCAGGTCGCGCCGCTACGCAAGGCGGAGAGTCTGGACTCGCCGCTGCTGGACCTGTTGGGTGTGCGCTACGTGCTGAGCAGCCGCGCCATCAATCGCCCTGGCTGGACCCTGGCCTACGACGGCGAGGTCAAAATCTACCGCAACGAGGAGGCGCTGCCGCGCGCCTTCTTCGCCGACAGGGTAAGCGGGCGTGTGCCCCTCAGCGTCGCCGACAACCCGACCGCCGCCGCTCTCGTTACAGCCCCCGGCGGCGCGGGCGACCGGGTGAGCCTCGCCCACCGCACGGCCAACAGCCTCGACCTGGACGTGACGCGCGGCGGCGGCGACGGGCTGCTGGTCATCGCCGACAGCTACTTCCCCGGCTGGCAGGCGTATCTCGCCCCCGCCAACGGCAGCGCGCCCGAGCAGGCGACGCCTATTCTGCGCGTGGCCGACAACTTCCGGGGCGTGGTCGTGCCGCCGGGCGCGTGGCGGGTGCGCCTGACCTACTCGCCCATGTCCGTCAAGGTCGGCGTGTACCTGGCTTTCGTCGCGCTGGCGACGCTGATGTTCCTGCTAGGCTTCGCTGCCTGGCGGCGCGTGTATAGCGCGAGCCACGAGCAGGATGCCGTTCGCCGCGTCGGGCGCAACTCCCTGGCCCCCATGCTCACCAATTTGGGCAACAAGGTGGTCGATTTCGCCTTCGCCGCCATCATGCTGCGCATTCTGGAGCCGACGCTGGCCGGTCGCTACTACTTCGCCGTCGCTATCATCGGCTTTGTCGAAATTTGGAGCAATTTCGGCCTCAATCTGTATCTGACGCGGCACATCGCCCAGGACCGCAGCCAGGCCGAGGAGACGGCAGGCCAGATTCTGTCGCTGCGCCTGATACTGCTGGCGGTGGCGCTGCCTGTTCTGCTGCTGCTGGGCGTGGTGTGGGACCGCCTCTTTGGGCTGACGCCTGACGTCGTCGCCGCCATCCTGCTGCTGTACGTCGCCCTCATCCCCGGCGCGGTGTCGGCGGCGCTCAGCTCGGTATTCTACGCCTACGAGCGTATGGAGTACCCGGCCGGGCTGACCAGCCTGACGACGCTGTTCAAGGTGACGCTGGGCCTGGCCGTGCTGCTGGCGGGTTGGGGCATCGTAGGGCTGGCGAGCGTCGCCGTCGTCACCAACATCGTCACGGCGGCCATCCTGTGGCGGGCGGCGTCGGGGCTGTTCTTCCGCCCGCGCCTGGCCTTCGAGCGCGTCGCGGCTGTCGGCATCCTGGTGGCGTCCTTCCCGCTGATGCTCAACCACCTGTTACAGACCCTGTTCTTCAAGGTGGACGTGGCCCTGTTGCAGCCCCTCCAGGGGGATGAGGTGGTGGGTTGGTACTCGACGGCCTACAAGTGGGTCGATGCGCTGCTTATCATCCCGGCCTATTTCACCCTGGCGATTTTCCCGCTGATGTCGCGGTTGGCGACCACGGACCACCGACCACCGACCACCGACGAGCCGAGCACGGAACACGCAACACACAACACGGCCCAATCTCCAATCTCCAATCCCGAATCTCCATCTCCCGCGCTCCACGCTCCACGCTCTGCGCTCGCCGCCTCCCCCCTCGTGCGCAC
>CAZJJF010000118.1:4301-9827 GCA_964546245.1 uncultured Anaerolineales bacterium | reverse complement strand
ACCTCTCGACGACATCCGCCAGGAAACAGTCAGGCTGGCGGGCAAGACGCATAGCGACCTGGTCCTGGGCGCGCTGGGCCTGGCTCGCGACCATCCCGACTACGTGCCGCTGGTGGTGATGAACTCGATTCTGGGGCAGACGGGCCTGGGGGGACGCCTCGGCGAGCGGGTTCGCGAGGCGGCTGGTCTCGCCTACTACGCGCGCTCGACCTTTGAGGCCGGGCTAGGCGCGGGGCCGTGGTACGCCTACGCGGGGGTCAACCCAACGAATGTGGAGCGCGCGGTGGGGCTGATTCTGGATGAGATGCGCCGCATCCGCGAGCAGCCGGTCGAACCGTCGGAGTTGGCCGACGTGCAAGCCTACCTGACCGGCTCACTGCCACTGGATGTCGAGACCAACGAAAGCGTCGCCCACGAGCTACTGAGCATCGAGCTATACGGCCTGGGCCTGGACTATCTGTACCGCCTGCCGGGACTGATCAACGCTGTCACGCTGGACGACGTGCAGGCGGTTGCCCGGCGCTGGCTGACCCCGGACGCCTACGCCCTGGCCGTCGCCGGCCCTACGCTAGACGCGGAGTGAGTGGAGCATGGACGTTGGTGTTGACCTGATCGAGGTCGAGCGTGTCCGCGATGTTCTGGCCCGCCACGGTGAGCGCTTCCTGGCGCGGGTCTATACCGCCGCTGAGCGCACCGCCTGCAGTGACAGTGTCGAGAGGCTGGCGGCCCGCTTCGCCGCCAAAGAAGCCGTCGCCAAAGCCCTGGGGACGGGCATTGGCGACATCGGCTGGCGCGACATTGAGGTTGGCGGCGATGCCCGTGGCCGGCCGATTGTCACCCTGCACGGCCCGGCCGCCGTTCGCGCCGCTGACGTCGGCCTGACTCAACTCGCCCTCAGCCTGTCACACACCCGCGAGCATGCCATCGCCTTTGTCGTGGCGACATAACAAGGAGCCTCTGGGGCTTTCCCAGACCTATGAGGCCGCTAGTATTGCAGCACCGAGAACACCTCGTACCCCTTCAGCGCCTCCCGCCCATTGAGGAATGTCAGCTCGATGAGGAAGGCGGCTCCCACGACCTGCCCCCCCAGCTCCTCGACTAGTTGAATCGCCGCGCGCGCCGACCCACCCGTCGCAATAAGGTCATCCACGACCAGGACGCGCTGCCCCGGCGCGACCGCGTCGCGATGCATTTCCAGGCTCTCTGTCCCATATTCCAGTTCGTAGGACACAGCAATCTTGTCGGCGGGCAGCTTGCCGGGCTTGCGCACCGGCACCAGGCCCGTGTGCAGCGCATAGGCCAGCGGCGAGGCGAAAATGTGGCCGCGCGACTCGATGCTGACGATGAGATCGAGGGGGACATCCTGGTAGTGGCTGACGAGGCTATCGATGGCGGCTCGGAAGGCGTCCGAATCCTTCAGGAGAGTCGTGATGTCGCGAAACAGAACGCCTTCGATGGGGAAGTTGGGGATATCGCGGATCGTGCGCCTGAGGTCCATGGCCTGCTCCTTGGCGGGGATGACGTCAGCCGAAAATTGTAGAGGCATCCGCCAGTCGGCGCAAACTTCTCATTCCAAGCTCCGCCAAATGGTGTATAATTCCTTAAAGAGCTTCGCGTAGGAGAGATCACGGTGATTTTTGTCGATAGCGCATTGCGCCCGGATGCACAGCGCCGCGTCCGGGCTATTGGACATGCAGACCTGGTGATCGGTATTCCCACCTATAAGAATGCCAAAACCATTGCCAACGTCATGAGCGTCGTCGGCGATGGGGCGCAACTGCACTTCCCCGATGCCAGGGCCCTCGTCGTCGTCGCCGACGGTATGTCCACCGACGAGACGATTCAGGTGGCTTCCCACGCGCGTCTGCCGCGCAACGTGCAGCGCATCGTGACCAGTTACCAGGGCATCATGGGCAAGGGCAGCGCCATGCGGGCCATGTTCGAGGTGGCCCAACAAGTGAGAGCCTCGGCCTGCATGGTGGTGGATGCCGACCTGCGTAGCATCACGCCGGATTGGATATCGCGCCTTGCCAAGCCCATCCTCGACGGCCAGGTGGACTATATCACGCCCTACTACAGCCGCCACAGCCACGAGGTCACCATCAACGATAATCTGGCCTACCCACTGACCCGCGCCCTGTACGGCGTGGATGTTCGCCAGCCCCTGGGTGGCGAGGTGGCCCTCTCTGGCACGATCATCAACGACTTCCTGAGCCGCGACGTGTGGGAGACGGACGTGGCGCGCTTCGGTATCCACATCTGGATGACGACCCTCGCCATCAACGACGGCTGGCGGCTCGGCCAGGCCCCCCTCGGCACCAAGACCCACGACTTCCGCGATCCAACGGTCGGCTTCGAGCCGAAGTTCCTGCAAGTGGTCAGCACCCTGTTCCGTCTCATCTCCATCTACCGCCGTAAGTGGCCCACCACCAGCGGCGCGCTGCCCGTGCCTGTGTACGGCGATTTCGTGCGCATGGAGCCGGAGCCAGTGCCGGCCATGCGCCAGGCGATTCGCGAGGCGATTCGCAAGGGTATGCGCCGCTTCAAGGGCGCGTGGGAAGTCATCCTGTCGCCGGAGAATTATGAAGAGACGCTGGCGGTCATCGGCTCCGAAGGCGCCCAACCCTTCCCGGCTGACCTGTGGGCGCGCATCGTCTACGATTTCGCGGTGATCTACAACAAGGGCGAAGGCGACCCCGACAAAGTCGTTATGGCCTTGCTGCCTCTGTACTACGCGCGCAAGGTGAGCATGATTCAGGAAGTTGACGGTCTCAACTACGCCCAGATCGAGGATCACATCCGTCGCCAGGCTGACCTGTTCGGCGTCACCAAGGCCTACCTGGCAGGCCGCTGGAACAACTTTCTACCCTGGGAAAGCGATTTGTAGGGCCTGTCGGCGACGAAGGACGAAAGATGAAGGACCCATGAGGTCATCCTCTGGGTCCTTCGTCTTTCGTCCCTGGCCCGCTTGAAAGGCGCTTATTCCGCGTCCGGCTGGCGAGATGGGGTGGGCGGCTCTGGTGCGCGACCCAGCTTCTGCCTTGCCAACGCGATAATCTGCGTCTTGTTCTCCTTCCAGAAGTGCCATGCCGGCGGTGCGACCGAAGCGATGACAATCACGGCGATAATGGGCAGCAGGTAGCGGTCGATGTCGGGAATCAGGCTGCCCAGGAAATAGCCCGCGACGGTAACACCTACGCCCCACAAGATACCACCCACGATATTGAAGAACGTGAAACGGCTATACTTCATGTCGCCCGCGCCCGCGACAATGGGGGCAAAGGTACGCACCACCGGCATGAAGCGAGCCAGGATGATGGTCTTGCCGCCATGCTTTTCGTAGAACGCTTCGGCCGCATACAGGTTTTTCTTATGGAAGAGGAGCGAGTCCTCGCGGGTAAAGATACGCGGGCCGGTGTGCCGACCGAACTGGTAGCCCACCTGGTCACCCACAATCGCCGCGATGACCACAATCAAGACCAGCACTGGCAGGTTGAAGAAGCCGGACGATGCGAGGAAGCCTGCCGTAAACAACAGGCTATCGCCGGGTAGAAAGAAGCCGATGAGCAGACCCGACTCGGCGAAGACAATCAGAAAAATGCCTATGTAGCCGATCGCCATCAGTAGCTCTTTGAGATCAAAATGCGGCATTATAACATCCTTTCCACTGCTCCATCGCGCTCTGGGCTATACAGATTCTGAGCGTAGATGTACGCCTCAACGGCTTCCGGCGTCTGATACTTGATGGGCCGCCCGGCTCGCACCCGCCGCTGAATGTCCGACGACGAGAACGCAATGCCCGGAATCGATACGAATACCAGCCGCTCGACGATGCCTGGGATAGCGGCTTCTAACCTCGCCATGTCCACTTCGTAGCGCGGCCGGTCGACGCACACCAGATAAGCCAGTTGCGGCAGGCGCTGCGGCTCATGCCAGTTCGGTAGGTCGGCCAGGGAATCGCGCCCCATGATGAAGTAGATATCGGTGTCGGTTCCCCACTGCTCATGCAGCAGCGATAGCATGTCCACCGTATACGACGGCCCTGGGCGGTCGATGTCGATAGTAGACACTGTCAGGTGCGGGTTGTCCTGTAAAGCCAGTTCCACCATCGCCAGTCGATGCTCTGGCGGTGTGATATTCAGGCCCTGCTTATGCGGTGGCGCGCCGGCCGGCACGAACACCACCCGCGATAGGTGGCACTCGAAGCGAACCTCCTCCGCTGCAACCAGATGGCCGATGTGGATCGGGTCAAAGGTTCCGCCGAAGACGCCGATGCGTCGCGAGGCCATCTAGTCCCACTCCAACTCGATGATATCGGCGATATGCACCGTGTCACCGTTGCCCACCCCTGCCTCAAGCAGCGCCTGCTCGACACCGAGGGCCCGCGCGATGCGATGGAAACGCTGAATAGAATCGACGTTATCCCAATCGGTGCGGCGCGCGGCGCGTTCGATGCGCGTCCCGACGACGCGAAACTCATGGGGTCTGAGCTGAGTCACTTCGAAGAAGTCCTCGTCTGGCTCAGGACGTAAGACCGGCATCTCATCCAGGGGTAGCGGCTCGGGGGCCATCGCCAGGGCTTCAGCCACGGCGCGCATCAATTCCTTGATGCCCTGGCCGGTCGCCGCCGAGATGGCATACACAGGTAGGCCGCGCTGGCGGATGGCATCCCGTACCGCCGGCCAGCGTTCCGCCGCCTGGGGTACATCCATCTTGTTGAAGGCTACAATCTGGGGCTTGTCAGCCATACGCGGGTCAAACACATCCAGTTCGTGATTGATCATCTCGATGTCGCCCATCGGGTCTTCCGAGAGGCCGTCTACGAGGTGGATCAGGACGCGGGTGCGCTCCACGTGGCGCAGGAACTTGAAGCCGAGGCCCGTGCCCTGGCTCGCGCCCTCGATGAGGCCGGGGATGTCGGCCAGCACGAGGACGCGGTGATCGACCTCGGCCACGCCCAGGTTAGGGACGAGGGTCGTAAAGGGGTAGTCGGCGATCTTGGGCCGGGCCGCGCTCACAGCCGCCAGCAGGGTTGACTTGCCCGCGTTCGGCACGCCCACGATGCCGACATCAGCCACCAGTTTCAACTCCAGGCTGATCCAGGACTCTTCGCCTGGCTCACCCTTTTCGGCGAAGCGTGGCGCCTGGTTGGACGCGTTGGCGAAGGAGGCGTTGCCTCGCCCGCCCTTGCCCCCGTGCGCCACGACCACCCGCTGGTCCGGCGTCATCAGGTCGGCCAGCAGGTCGCCCGCCTCATTGCGCACCACCGTGCCCACGGGTACATGGACGCGCAGCGAGTCACCGTTGGCCCCCTGCATGTTGCTGCCGCCGCCGTGCCCGCCGCGCTCGGCCCGAAAATGGGACCGCTTCTTGAAGTCGATGAGGGTTTGCAGCTTGTCGTCGGCAACAAGGATGACATCGCCGCCGCGTCCGCCGTTGCCCCCGGACGGACCGCCGCGCGGCACGAACTTCTCACGTCGGAAGGCGACGATGCCATTGCCACCGTCGCCCGCTTTCACAAATATT
>CAZJJF010000118.1:1493-4291 GCA_964546245.1 uncultured Anaerolineales bacterium | reverse complement strand
ATGTAATTACACTGCAACTTGGAATTTAGAAACACAAATATTCGAGCTTCATCAAAAAACACGCGTGCAACTCCAAACGGCTTTTCACGTAGAGGGAAAGGATACTCACACACTGGCGTGGGGTCAATCTGACGTGGCAAGGTGCGACCGATCGGTGGTCGCTGGTCGCCGGGTAGGCTAAGATTTCGCCCTCTCGATGCATCCAATAGCGCGGTACGCTACGCATCAGGCTGAATTGGTTGGCGCATAGGAGGATGAAGCGGTGGATAATAGCCTGGGACAGATTCTCCTCAGTATCCTGCAAGTCATGCTTTTTATCTCCATCGTGGCGGGCATCGGCGCGAGTGTCCTGCTCGTGCTGACCTACCGCGACATTCGGCAGTTGAACATTCCGGCCGGCGCGGGCTTCTTCGAGACCATGCGGGTCGTGCCTCTGCGCGTCGCGATCTTTCTCGACTTGATGGACCTGGCTCTCGATACCTTCGCCGCCCCGCTGGCGTGGCTGGTGCTACGCTGGCTGCGCCTGGACGCGCTGAAAGCCCCCGCCATGCTAGAGGCCATCATTCCCGGCACCCAATACATTCCCACCATGACCCTGGTGTGGGGCGCGACGCGCATCTTCAACCTCGGCCTCCCCGCGCCGGCGCCCTTCCCGACGACGACGCGCGGCGCGGCAACGTCTGGCTTTGCACCGGCCTCGGCCGCGGGCGTGGCCGTCATTGACGGCCGCGTCGTGCGCCGTTAAGGAGACTGCATGCTTCAGCCCCCGACCCTCCGCGATGTCTACCACGCTCGACGCCAGATTCGCCCATACCTGGCCCCCACGCCGCTGCGTCAATCGGCCGGGCTGAGCCACTTGCTGGGCGCGGATGTCTGGGTCAAGGTCGAATCGGCGCTGCCGACTGGCTCCTTCAAGGTGCGCGGTGGCGTCAACCTCGTCTCGCAACTCAGCCAGCGAGAGCGCGAAGCCGGGCTGATCTGCGCCTCGACGGGCAATCACGGTCAGTCCATTGGCTACGCTGGGCGGCTGTTTGGCGTGCCGGTCATCGTCGGCGCGCCGCAGGGCGCCAACCCTCTCACGGTGGCGGCCATGCGCGACCTGGGCGCGGAGGTGGCGCTGCACGGGCGCGACTTTGACGCCGCCCGTGAGTATGTCGAGGGCGTCGCCGCCGAGCGCGGCCTGCGCTACGTCCACTCCGGCGACGAGCCGCTGCTTATTGCGGGTGTTGGGACGCACACGCTGGAAATCGTCGAAGAGATGCCCGATGTGGATGTGGTCATCGTGCCCATCGGTGGCGGTAGCGGCGCGGCCGGCGCGTGTATCGTCGCCAAGACCATCGACCCGCGTATCCAGGTGATCGGCGTGCAATCCACCGAGGCCCCTGCCGCCTACCTGTCGTGGCGTGACCACGCCCCTCGCGAGGCCCCCATCCACACCTTCGCCGAAGGCCTGGCGACCGGCACCAGCTTCAGCCTGCCACAAGCCATTCTGCGCGAGCAGCTCGATGACTTCATCCTGGTGTCCGACGACGCGCTACGGGAGGCCATCGTGCTGATGCTGGAGCATGCTCGCAGTCTGGCCGAGGCGGCCGGGGCGTCGCCACTGGCCGCCGCGCTGACCATCAAGGACCGCCTGGCGGGCAAGCGAGTCGTGCTCATCCAGAGCGGCGGCAATATCACCCTGACCGGCCTGCGTGAGGCGCTGAGTGTGCTATAATCCAGAAGGCTGAAGTGCTTCCAGTTAGAGCATAGGAAGTGGCCGGTGGGGAACATCGAGTTGCATCTGGACGAACGGGTTATCGAACGGGTCCGCCGTCTCGCGGAGGCGCGGCATTCGTCCGTCGAGGCTGTGCTGACGGACATCATCGAGCGTGGCGTGGCAGGCGCGGGCACAGACCGAGGGCTGGGCGTGCTCAGTGATGCGCCGACGGTGATGGACGACGTGGTTGAATCGGTCGTTGCCGCGCGGGAAACAGCAGCGGGCGAACAGGCCGCTCTGATGGCCGAGTTGGCGGCGTGGGAGGCCGCCAGTGACGAGGATTGGCTCAAAGTCGAGCAGTCTATGTCGCGGGCGGACTAGATGCCGCGTGGCGATGTCTTGCTCGTCAGCCTGCCTCCCACCGATGGGCGCGAGCAGAGTGGTCAACGGCCAGTGGTCGCGGTCCAGACCGACGTGGCAGGCGAACCAATGCTCATTATTGCCCCTATTACCTCGAACCTGGCTGCCCTTCGCTTCGCGTTCACGGTGTGAGTGGAACCCGCGTCCGAGAATGGTCTAACGCTGACTTCGGTCGTGATGGCCTTTCAATTGCGGGCCATCGACAAGGCCCGCATTGTACGCAAGTTAGGGGCTATGTCGTCCGAGGACATGGCCCGGATTGACGCTGAAATCTGGCGGATGTTGAGACTCCCAGAATAGATGCGTCCACTCAAGAAGGATTGTTAGCTATGGCGAACCCAGTCAAGCGGAAGACCAGCCCGAAGCGCGCTTCGGGTGTCAAGCATACCCATGTCGTGTGCCCCCAGTGCGGCAAGCGCGTCAACGTGCCTGCCCAGTTGGGCGCGAGTCAGCGCGCCTACCCATGCCCTAACTGCAAAGTTCCCATCAGCCGCGCCTTGATCGAGGCGACGGTGGCGGAAGAGGCCGCCCGCTCCACTGAGCCGGGTGGGGCGAGCGAAGAGTAGCATCGCTGGGACGCGGCGCGCCGAGTTGAGACCCGCCGTTAGTTGGCAAGGCCCCGCTGAGGCTGGATAGTCCAGCCCCAGCGGGGCCTTGCCCGTTCGGCGTCAGGGCCTCA
>CAZJJF010000118.1:0-1393 GCA_964546245.1 uncultured Anaerolineales bacterium | reverse complement strand
GAGGCTGGATAGTCCAGCCCCAGCGGGGCCTTGCCCGTTCGGCGTCAGGGCCTCAGCTTGGCGCACTCCTGGGCAGACCGGCGCTACTCCTACCGGGCCTGCTGTTACCCCATTTCCTGCGCCAGCAGCTGCTCTTGTAGTTGCCTCGGCAGCGGCGCCGTCTTGCGCCGCCGCTGGATGCGCAGGCTGATGCGCCCCAGGATGAAGTTGACCACAAAGTACATGATAGCGACGAGAAAGTAGGTTTCCAGTGGGTTGCGAAACCCCTGGAAGACGATGCGCCCGCGCTGGGCCAGCTCGACGGTGCCGATGATCGCGCCCAGGGATGTATCCTTGACGACGGTGGTGAACTGGGCGATGAGGGTCGGCAGAACGCGCCGAAAAGTCTGGGGCAGAATCACGTACTGCATCAGGCGTGGATAGTTCATGCCCAGCGCCTGGGCGGCCTCGAACTGGCCGCTAGGCAGCGAGACGATACCGGCGCGGATGACCTCGGCGTTGACGGCGGCGGTGTAGAGGGTCAGGGCGATGATGACCGCCAGCGCATCCTTTGAGATGAAGGGTAGTTGCCCCGAGCCTAGCCGGAAGAACATGTAGAAGATCAGCAATAGCACCGGTAGCGAGCGGATGCCTTCGATATAGGCGATGGACGGCCAGCGGATGTATGCCCGCGTCGAGAGCCGACCCAGGGCGAACAGCGTCGCCAGGGGTAGACTGATCAAGATGGCGATCAGCGCTACACTCACCGTCCAGATCAACCCAAGGGCCAGGAACTGGAGAGTAGTGGGGCGAAACAAAGGCTCGAAATTGGCAAGTTCCATGCCCCCTTCGCGGCCGAGGCCGAATACGAAGGGTAGCGATAGCAGGAGTAGGGCGACGCCGATGGGCGCGAGCCAGGGTTCCCAATTGACCGAACGGCCCGGTAGCCGCCACTCGGAGCGAGGCGTGGGTTGTTGGGTGGTCATGCCTCCTCCCTCAATTCTGAATCACGAGCTTGCGCTCGACGGCATTGACCAACGCGGCCAGCGGGACGGTCAGCACGAGGTAGATGAGGCCGGTCACGAAGTAGATGTTGCCCTCAAAGGTACGACTCTCGATGAGTTGGGTCTTGTACATCAACTCCTGGACGGCGATGGCGCTGGCGATGGAGGTGTTCTTGGTCAGGGCAATGAAGAGGTTGCCGAGGGGCGGTACGATCATGCGGAAGGTCTGGGGCAGTAACACGTAGGCCAGTACCTGGACATAGGACATGCCGAGGGAGCGGCCGGCTTCCACCTGCCCCTGGCTGATCGACTCGATGCCCGCTCGCACCACCTCCCCTACGTAGGCGGAGGTATAGGCCGTCAACGCCACGATCGCGCTATTGCTGTAATCCACCCCCACCGGGTCGAGG
>CAZJJF010000117.1:0-10116 GCA_964546245.1 uncultured Anaerolineales bacterium | reverse complement strand
GTGGGCGTGTTCGCTTCCTGAACATGACGCCTCCTTCGGTATCCGGATGAGCGGAGCGGGTGCGACGTTTAGGGTTCGACTCGGACGGTTACCTGAGATGGTACAATGAAGTTGCCATCCTTCTTGACCAATACCAGGCGCAGCTGATAGGCGCCGGGGGGCAGGGCCTCGGCGTGCCAGGTCTCCAACGTACCACTCCTGGCGGTGCGTTGGACATTGCCGATGGTAATCCAATCCTTATCCAGCGGCCGATACTCGACCTTGAAGAAGTCGATTTCAGCCGGATTGAAATCTACGGCCCCCACGACAGGAACCGCGCCCTTCACCTGACCATCGTTGGCCGGCGAGGCGATAGTCGCGCGATAGCCTGTGGTCAGGGCCATGCCGCCGCCCTGCTGGGCTGCCGACGGCGGCGGGAGCGGTGCGCCGGCCCGCGCGCCAGGGAGAGCCGCGACCAGGCCATTTTCGAGGGCCTTCGCCACGGCGTCCTTGTCGTTAGGGTCAACGCCCGCCGAGGCGATGGCAAGCCACTCTGGCGTGCAGTCGGCGGTTGGCGTCATCGGCCAGCCGGCCTGGTTGAGCCAGGCGCTGGCCTCTTTCTTCTCCTCAGCGTCTTTGGGCAGGACGAGGAACCGGACACTACGCGCGCTGGTGTCCGCCGTGGTATCGCGGCAGTAGCGCACCTTCTGATCCGCCCCCTTCACCTCGACGACCGCCGCCGCTGCCCACTGCTCGCTCTGGTCTTTGGCGACAGTGCCCTCGACAAACAACTCGCGTTCCATGCGTCCACAGGTAGCAGCCGCAGCGCACACCTGGCTCTCGACGATACCCGGCGGGCGCGGGAAGGTCTGCCGCAAGGGCGCTTCGGGCGATGCGCGCAGAGCGTTGAGAAACTGGGGTGTCTTGAACACTTCCTCGAAGAGGTCGTGCCAGATCGGGGCGGCACCGGTGACGCCGCTACTCTTGATCATAGGGGAGTTGTCGCTATTGCCGGCCCAGACCCCAATGGTCATATACGGCGTGTAGCCCAGCGTCCAGTTATCACGGTAGTCATTAGTCGTGCCGGTCTTCACCGCCGCCGGCTGCGTCAGCTTGAGCGGGCTATTAGGGCCAAAGGCGGGGATGCGGGCCTGCTCGTCTGAAAGATAGTCGGTGATGATGTAGGCCGACGCCGGCTTGAGCACACGCTCCGGCGTAGGCGGTTGGTATTCGTAGAGAACGTTGCCCGAGCCGTCAGTCACCTTGAGGATGGACGTTGGCCGCACCAGCGTCCCCATACGCGCCAGGGTCGAGTAGGCGGTAGTCATGTCCAGCAGCGTTACCTCGCCACCGCCCAGGGTCAGCGACAGGCCGTACCAATCCGTGCCGCGATTGAGGCCGGTGATCCCCATCTTGTGGGCGGTGTCGATGGTTTCCTGGACACCCACTTGCTTGATGAGCTTGATAGCGGGGATGTTGTAGGAATTGGCGAGCGCCGTCCGCATGTGCACCGGGCCGTGGAATTTCTCGTCGTAATTCTGCGGCTCGTAGACCTGGTTGTTGGCCAGCTTCTCCTTGTGCTTCACGTCCCAGATGATGTCGGCGCCGGTGATACCCTGCTCCAGCGCAGTGACATAGGTCAGGGGCTTGATGGACGAGCCAGGCTGGCGCTCGGACACGGCCACATTGACGCGGCCGTCGATTGTGTTATCCCAGTAGTCGACGCTGCCAAGCATGGTCAGAATCTCGCCCGTGTCGTTCTTGAGGGCCACGACGGCGGCGTTGGTAACATGCTGCGCAGCCAACTGGGCCACCTGACGACTCGCAACCTCTTGGGCAGTCTCCTGCATGTTCACGTCGACGGTGGTCGTCACTTGCAGACCGCCCCGATTCACGCGATCAACGCCGAAGCGCTCTTCCAATTCGCGCCGCGCGTAGTTGACAAGGTGAGGCGCACGGATGGCGATCTGGCGCTTGTCCTGGGGCAGCAGCCGTACTCCCTGGTCGTAGATTCCATCAGCCTCCGCCTGGGTCAGGTAGCCGTGGCGGACCATTAACCCCAGAACGACTTTCTGACGCGCCCGCGAGCGCTGGAAGCCGGAGTCGGTGAAGGGATCGAGGTCGATGGGCGACGACGGCAGACCGACCAGGAAAGTCGCCTCGGCAGCGTTGAGGTCGCGCGCCGACTTACCGAAGAAGGTATTGGCGGCGGCCTCGACACCGTAGGCCAGGTTGCCATAATAGATTTCGTTCAGGTAGGTCTGGAGGATGTCGCGCTTGTCCATGCGCTGAGTCATGACCCAGGCCAGGACAACCTCCTTGATCTTTCGCTCGTAGCTCTGACTGATGCGCTCTTCGTAGCTAAAAGCAACGTGGCGCACGAGCTGCTGGGTAATGGTGCTAAAGCCCGACAGAATGCGGCCACCGCTGATATTCTGCACAACCGCGCGCGCGGCCGATATGGGGTCGAAGCCGGGGTTCTCCCAAAAGGTGTCATCCTCGGTAGCGACCGTAGCGTCGATGAGGATCTGAGGAACGTCGTCGAGAGTCACCGGCGTGCGGCGGCCCTGGTCAAGGATCTCATACAGCAAGACGCCGTTACGGTCATAGATGCGCGTGCTCTCGAACAACTCGCGGTCGTTGACCGAATTGATGGCCTCGATACCCGTGCGTACTTCCTGGGAGAACATGTTATACGCCACGGCCGATGCGCCGGCCGCCACGGCTGTGGTTGCGCCGACCGCCAGGAACGGCAGGGCCAGCAACGCGGTAAGGATGAGAGCCGAGAAAAGGAGACCGAGATACAGCCACCACGGCTGCCCGCCACGGCTGTGGCGACGGTCGCGCCGCCGCAGCATGGCAATGGCCCGCAATCGGGCCTGTCGCTTATCCATTCCAAACTCCTAACACCGATAACTCGACAGATAATCAGCGCGGGACTGTCCACGTCACGCCGCCCAGAATGAGCCACAACGCAACTGCCAGCATGATTCCCAGGGCAATGAGCGCGGCCCAATCGGCGCGGCGCTTGTCGGGCGTGGTCATGGTAGCCTCCCGGCGCAAGTATCCAACGGCGAATTATACCTGCCATCAATAGAGAACGCCAAAGGAGAAAAGGCTACTCCTTTGGCGTTCCGGTCCGTGCGATCTTACATTCGGTTGGGTGGTCTCACGCCAGGTACTCCCGCAGGCGGCGCGCCCGGTCAGGATTGCGCAGCTTGGTCAACGCCTGGCCCTCGATCTGACGGATACGCTCGCGGGTCAGGCCGAAGCGGTCAGCCACCTCCATGAGCTTGAGGGAGTAACCATCCTTGAGGCCGAAGCGCAGCTCCAGCACGCGCTCTTCCCGCGCCGTCAGGCCGTGCAGGGCCTGGCGGAGGTCCTGCTGAAGCTGGCCGTACTCGATGGCGTCGGTCGGGTTATCCTCGCGCTCGTCCTGGATATAATCCGCCCAGCCGCCCTCATCGTCCTCGTGGAAGGTCATATCTTCCAGCGACAGCGGCGCCTGCCACTGCTCGTGCGCCCAGCGCACTTTGGACAGGCTGGTCTCAGCGCGCTCGGCGATCTCCTCGACTGTCGGCTCGCGGCCCAACTCCTGCCGCAAATGGCCGGTGATGCTCGCCAGCTTACGCAACTGCTGGTTGGCGTGCGCCGGCAAGCGCACGACGCGGCCCTGTTCCGCCAGGGCACGCACAACCGCCTGCCGTATCCACCACGTGGCGTAGGTGCTGAAACGACAGCCCCGGCGATAGTCGAAACGCTCCACTGCCTGCATGAGGCCCAGGTTGCCCTCCTGGATCAAGTCCAGGAATGGCACGCCCTGGCCCATGTAACGCTTGGCGATGCTGACCACCAGCCGCGAATTCGCCTCGGTGAGGTGGCGGCGTGCCGCTTCGCCAATGCCGCTCGCCTCCTCGAGGCGGGCGCGCTCCTCGCCTGGCAGATCGTCGGCCGCCGTCAGGCGCTCGCGCGCCTGGGCGCCGGCCTCCATCTGCTTAGCCAGGAGCACTTCCTGCTCAGCGGTCAGTAAGGGGACTCGATCGATCTCCCTGAAATACAGGATGACCGCATTGTCAATATCAACATCGTCGAGATCCGGCGCGCTATCTGCCTCATCTTCCACGACGACAAGCCCTTCCACCTCAGTGCCACAGCGGGGACACTCCAACCCGTTGAATCCTTTACCCTCCGCATGACCACACGCACTGCACCGCCAGCCAGCATCTCTTGCCTTCATGTTCACCCTCCTACAGTGCACCCATCGCTACATGTTGATGTGGGATTGGGTACACTCTAGACGCCACGTACTGCGATAGACTTACCGTTCTGTCCCCAATCAAGCCGTTCATCGCACCTTATCTATGGTAGTTGTGCCAGGCCGCACGCGACAGGCCCATTACTTAATGATACGCAACGGGGGCAACGCTGGATGCCTGGCCGCCTTGTTTCTATCATATTCATCTTAGTAATTGACGCAAGCGCAAGGCCATGCTATAATTGACACCACACGAGTCCACGCGCTGCTTTCGACAGCGAGCTATGGAGAGGAGACGCTTCCCAATGGATATGGTTCAGGATCAGGTGGTCGGCCTGACGCCCCTGGCGGCGGATAAGATTCGCGGCCTGCTCGATGCGAAGGGCCTCCCTGACTACGGATTGCGAGTCTTTGTCCAGGGCGGCGGCTGTAGCGGGCTATCATATGGTATGGCCTTCGAAGATCACGCAGAAGAAGGCGATGAAGTCATCGATCAGAATGGCGTGCGCCTCTTCGTGGACCAGATTAGCGCCATGTATCTGGGTGGGTCGGTCATCGACTACACCGAGAGTCTGATGGGCGGCGGGTTCAAGATCGAGAATCCCAATGCCATCTCTAGCTGTGGTTGCGGCCATTCGTTCCGCACTTCAGGGCAGTCGGCTCCGGCGGCCTCGGGCGGCGGTTGCGGCTGCGGGCACTAGGCGCGCCCTATAGTACCCTACGGGGGACCGGCCCGGCCGGCTCCCCCGTTTTGCTTGCCGGCAACCACCTTCGCCAATACAATTCTGGCGATTGTGTCGGTTGACATTGCCCCTAGCTGGGGCTATAATTTTGAAGAAATGCATCATAGAAACCCGAAGGAGCGCCTGGTGCGATGAGCAACGATCTGGACATCCGCAATCTGCACGTTAGCATTGAAGGCAAGCCGATCCTCAAGGGGCTAGACCTGACCATTGAGCAAGGCAAGATTCATGCCTTGATGGGCCCCAACGGCTCGGGTAAGTCGACACTGGCCTACACGTTGATGGGCCACCCTGCCTACGACGTGGATGAGGGCGAGGTATGGTTCAGGGGTGAGAATATCCTGGAATTGGCGCCGGACGACCGCTCCAGGCTGGGTATCTTCCTGGCCTTCCAGTATCCCGTCACCATCCCTGGCGTGTCAGTCGCGAACTTCCTGCGCCTGGCGATGAATGCGCGCCAGCCCGACGGCAAGAAGATTGCCATCCCTGTATTCCGCAAGCTCATGCTGGATAAGATGAAACTGCTGGACATGGACCCATCCTTCGCCGGCCGCTACCTGAACGAGGGCTTCTCGGGTGGCGAGAAGAAGCGCGCCGAGATTCTCCAGATGGCAGTACTCAATCCGACGATTGCCATCCTCGATGAGACGGACTCGGGTCTCGACATCGACGCGCTGAAGGTTGTCGCCAATGGCGTGAACACCTTGATGAACCCTGACATGGGCATCCTGGTTATCACCCACTACCAGCGTCTCTTGAACTATATCAAGCCCGATGTCACCCACGTTATGCTCGGCGGCCGCATTGTGATGACCGGCGGCCCCGAGCTGGCCGAGGAGCTGGAGGTCAAGGGCTACGACTGGGTGCGGCAGGAAGTCGGCATGGACGAGCCGGTCGTCGATGTTGAACTGGTCGGGGAGTAACCATGACGCTACCTACGACGTCTATGCGCGCCCCCCTGACCCAAGCCACGATGGACGATCTCATCCGGCGCGGTCTGGCTTCACCGGACGCGCGCCAGGGACGCGAGGCGGCCTTCGCGGCCTTCGCCGAGGCGGAGATGCCGCGCCTCGAACGGACAGACCTGAGCAAGGTTCACCTCGACGACTTTCACGTGGTCGTCGAAGCGGGCGACATACCCGCCGACATCCGCGAGGCGATGCGCGGCAAGGATTCCGAGCAGCGGGCAGGCTTGTTCGTCCAGTCAAATGGTGAAATCGTCCACGCGCAGCTGGATCCGGCGCTGGCGTCGCGCGGCGTGATTCTCGGCTCGCTCAGCCAGGCGACGGCGACAACCGCATCGAAGGCCGCCAAGCGCCTGGGCTCGGTGATTCGCGCTGACGAGAACAAGCTGACCGCGCTTAACAGCGCGTTCTGGACAGGCGGCCTGTTCCTGTACGTGCCGCGCAACGTCACTATCGAGACCCCGGTGCAGGTCGTGTTCCACGCAGACGCGCCGGGCGGGGCGGTCTTCCCGCGTGTCCTGGTCATCGCCGAGGAGAGCGCGGCGGTCACGATTCTAGAGGAGACCATCTCGCCGTCGGGCGACGCCCCGCTGCTGGCCGCATCGGTGACGGAGGTCATCGTCGGCGCCAACGCCCAGGTGAAATACATCCACCTGCAAAACTGGGGCGAGAACACGATCGCGTTCATCACGCAACGGGCCGACGTTGGGCGCGATGCGGCCATCAATTGGACCCACGGTATCCTGGGGGCGCAGCTTATGCGCTCCTACACCGAGTCGCGACTCGGCGCCGAGGGAGCAACCACTGAGATGTTGGGCGTCCAATTCGGCGGTGATCACCAGCATCACGATATCTTCACCCTGATGAACCACGTCGCCCCCCTGACAGACGGCGACTTGCTGTTTCGCGGCGTTCTCCGCGACCAGGCGCGGAGCGTGTTCGAGGGTCTCATCAAGATTCACCCTGGGGCGCAGGACGCCAACTCGTATCTGCATGACAATACACTGCTGTTGAGCAAGGATGCCCGCGCTGACTCGATCCCCAGCCTGGAGATCGAGGCGAATCAGGTGCGCGCATCCCACGGCGCGACAGTCAGCGAGATCGACGAGGACTGGATCTTCTATTTGCAGACGCGCGGCCTGAGCCGCGCCCAGGCCACGCGCGCTATCGTGGACGGCTTCTTTGAGCCGATCATGCAGCGCATCACGCTGGAGAGTGTTCAGGACCGTCTGCGCGATGCCTTCGACCGCAAGCTCGACGCCTGAGGAGGCAGACCTATGACTACCCCAATCCCTTCCTTCATGACGGCCGGTTTTGCTCGCCCCGACGTGCTGGTCAGCACCGACTGGGTGCTAGACCACATCAAGGACCCGAAGGTGCGCGTCGTCGAGTCGGATGAGGATCTGCTCCTGTATGACATCGGCCACGTACCCGGCGCCGTCAAGGTTGACTGGCACACCGATTTGCAGGACCCGGTGCGGCGCGATTACCTGGACCAGGTCCACTTCGAGCAGCTCATGTCGGAGAAGGGTATCGCCAACGACACCACGGTGGTGTTCTACGGTGACAAGAATAACTGGTGGGCGTGCTACGCCTTCTGGGTGTTCAAGCTGTTCGGCCACGCCGACGCGCGCATCATGGATGGCGGTCGGACGAAGTGGGTCGATGAGGGTCGGCCGCTGGCCAAGGATGTGCCCCATTACCCCCCGACTCATTACCAGGCCGCGCCCCGCGACGACAGTCAGATTCGCGCCTTTCGTGACGACGTGATGGATCACATCCGGAGCAAGGCGCCGCTGGTAGACGTGCGTTCGCCCCAGGAGTACTCGGGTGAGTTGCTACACATGCCCGGCTACCCCCAGGAGGGAGCATTGCGTGGGGGCCACATCCCTGGCGCGAAGAGCGTGCCCTGGGGGCGAGCGGTGCGACCGGATGGCACGTTCAAGTCGGCGGACGAACTGCGCGCCATCTACGAGCAGGAACAGGGCCTGAAGCCTGAAGACGATGTGGTAGCCTACTGCCGCATCGGCGAGCGATCCAGCCACACGTGGTTCGTGCTGACCTATCTGCTCGGCTACCCGCGCGTCCGCAACTACGATGGGTCATGGACGGAGTGGGGCAACCTGGTCGGTGCGCCGATTGAGAAGTGAAATGTTCTCGCGTCAGGACTACATCGACTTTCTGCTGGACCACTATCAGAATCCACGCCACCACGGCGCGCTGGACCACGCCGATGTGGTGCGACCGGGAGGCAACCCTGGCTGCGGTGACGTGGTTACCATCTACTTGAAGGTCGATCCCACAACGGACAAGATTCTGGGGCTGACCTTCGAAGGCGAGGGCTGCACCATCAGCCAGGCCTCGGCGTCGGTGTTAACCGAGATGGCCGAGGACATGACCCTGGCCGAGGTGGAGACGATGTCCCACGACGACCTACTTGACACGCTGGGTCGTGACGTGGTAATGTCTCGGCCGCGATGCGCGATGCTCTCGCTGGACACGCTCAAGAGCGCGGCGCGGGAGTATCGGACGCGACAGCGCAAGGCCGAGGCCGGCCTGGAGTGAGCAGGCCGACTGTATGATTCGAGGACTGCCATGACAAGCACAGCCACAACTCCCACAACCTCTAGCGTGCTCGACGTCGAGCGCATCCGTGGGGACTTTCCCCTGCTCCAACGTGTCGTGAACGGCTACCCGTTAGTGTATCTGGACAACGCCGCTACGTCACAGAAGCCGACCGCCGTGATTGGCGCCATCGACGAGTACTATCAGATGCACAACGCGAATGTGCACCGTGGCGTGTACACGTTGAGCGAGGAGGCCACGGAGGCTTACGAGGGGGCGCGGCGGAAGGTGGCGCGCTTCATTAATGCTCGCAGCTACCGCGAGGTGATCTTCACCCGCAATGCGACGGAGGCTATCAATCTGGTGGCCTACGCCTGGGGTGGCGCGAACGTAGGCAAGGGCGATGAGATCATCGTCACCGATATGGAGCACCACTCCAACATCGTGCCGTGGCAGTTGCTGGCGCAGCGCAGCGGGGCAACCTTGCGCTTCATCCCGGTGACGGCGGATGGGCAGCTCGACCTGACAGTCTTCGATGCCCTGCTGTCGCCACGCACGCGCATCGTATCCTTCACAGGCATGTCGAATGTGCTGGGAACCATCACACCGGCGGCGCGAATCATCGAGCGCGCCCATGCCGCCGGCGCGCGAGTCTTGCTCGACGCCTCGCAGCTGGTCCCTCACAAGGGCATCGACGTGCAGGCGATGGGCGCGGACTTCGTGGCGTTCACAGGGCACAAGATGCTTGGCCCGACGGGCATCGGCACGCTATGGGGCAAGCGCGACCTGCTGGAGGAGATGCCGCCCTTCATGGGTGGCGGCGATATGATCAAGGAAGTCTATCACGCCACCTCGACGTGGAACGAGCTGCCCTGGAAGTTCGAGGCGGGCACGCCGAGTATTGCCGAGGGTATTGGGCTGGGCGCGGCGGTGGACTATCTGACGGCAGTGGGCATGGATAAGATTCACGCCCACGAGCAGGCCATCACGACCTATGCCCTGGAGCGGCTGAACGCGCTGGGTGGCATCACCCTGTATGGCCCACCTGCCGACCAGCGCGGCGGGGTGATATCATTCAACGTCGAGGGGATTCACCCGCACGACCTGGCGTCGATGCTGGATCAGCGCGGTGTGGCGGTGCGGGCAGGGCAGCATTGCGCGCAGCCTTTGATCGATCACCTGGGCGTGACGGCGACGGCCCGCGCCAGCTTCTATCTATATAACCGCATCGACGAGGTAGACATCTTCGTCGATGCCCTGGATGCCGCCAAGCAAGTGTTTGGCGTCTAAGCGGAGTTACCTGTGGACGCGATGTACCGGGAGCATATCCTGGATCATTCCCAAAACCCGCGCAACTATGGGACACTGGAAGAGCCGGTCAGCATACGCCGCGAGGAGTACAACCCGCTGTGTGGCGACCGGCTGACGGTGGAGGTGCGGGTCGAGGACGACAAGGTCACGGCGGTGCGCTTCCACGGCCACGGCTGCGCCATCAGCCAGGCGGCCATGTCGATGCTGAGCGAGGCGATGGTCGGCAAGACGGTGGATGAGGTGAAGCAGATTGGCAAGGAAGACTTGCTAGATATGCTGGGCATCCCCATCAGCCCTG
>CAZJJF010000116.1:0-10276 GCA_964546245.1 uncultured Anaerolineales bacterium | reverse complement strand
GACTTCCCCGACTTGGGCCACCCCGGCCGCCGCGTCGCCGTCGCCCACAAGCAGGCCGTGCGCGAGCGGTTCCGCGCCCTGGCGGCGGAGGCGGGCGCGGCCGATCCCGACCGCCTGGCCGACCACCTGCTGCTGCTGATGGACGGCGCATTCATGGCCGTGCGCACCTTCGGCGTCGACAACCCCGCCGCCCACGTCGCTGAGGCGGCGCGGACGCTGCTCCGTGCGCAGGGGGCCGTGGGATAGGCTGTCGCCGCAGGGACGCCTACTCTGGCGGCATCCCCCAATCTCCCCTCTCCCCTCTCTCCTCCTGCCAGCGGGCGAAGCGCGCCGCGAAGCGGTGATTGGCCTCGCGCAGCGCGCTCTCGGCGTCGAGGCCATCGGCCTGGGCGACGTTTGCCAGGGCAAACAGGGCATCGCCGAACGCGCGGGCGCGCTCAGCGTCGGTTGCGGCCCGCCATTCAGCCAGCTCTGCCTCGAACCTGGCCCCGGCCGCCGCGCGGTCGGGCCACTGGAAGCCGTAGCGCGTCGCCCGCCGCTGCATCTCCTGGGCGCGGGATAGGGCGGGCAGGGCCAGGGCGATGCCGGCGAAGGGGTCGGCGGCGGGCTGGCCCGCCTCGGCGCGCTCGGCGGCCTTGAGCTTCTCCCAGTTGCGCGTCACCTCATCGGCGTCGACGACGGACACCTCGCCGAAGACGTGGGGATGGCGGCGAATCAGCTTGGTGGTGATGCTGCGTACCACGTCGGCCAGCCGGAATTCGCCGCTGTGAACCGCGATCTGGCTGTGGAAGACGATTTGCAGCAGCAGATCGCCCAGCTCCTCGGATAGCTTGTCCATGTCGCCCGCGTCCAGGGCGGCCAGCGCCTCGTAGGTTTCCTCTAGCAGGTAGGGCCGCAGCGAGGCGTGGGTCTGCTCGCGGTCCCACGGGCAGCCGTTGGGGCTGAGCAGCGTTGCCATGACGTTGTCCAGGCTGGTGACGGCGCCGGGGTGGGCCAGGGCGGGCACGACCAGCGCACTTTCGCCCTGGGGGGCGGCGTCCGCCAGCGCGGCCAGGATCGTTGGCGTGGTGGTCGGGGTGGGCGTGTCGAGGCCGGTCACCAGAGTCAGCGGGTGATCGCCGGGGTAGGCGTTCGCCAGGGCGTGGGCGATCCCGGCGAGGCGCTCGGCGCGCAGGGCGGTCACGACGGCCAGGGTGTCGACGTCGAGGCGGGGCGAGGCGCGCCCGGCCAGGTCGGCGGCGGTGACGACCTGGTAATCGCGGTTGGCACAGTCGATGGTCACGGCAGCCAGGGCCGCGTCGGCCAGGCTGACGCCGGGCAGGAGGCGCAGCGCCACCACTGGCGCGGCGGCCGCCCGGCGGCGCAGCGTCTCCCACAGCGGGTCGTCGATGGCGGGGTGGCCGGGTGTGGCGTACACGACCGCCTCGCCCTGGCGCGCGCGGGCCAGCAGCGCGTCAGCGGCTTCCTCCTCGTCGGCGGGCAGCCGATGGACATGCGCGGTGGCGGGCAGGTGGGCGGGGGCGGCGGGGTCGCGCAGCCAGATGTCAGTGGCGGCATCGAGGGCGCGGCGGGCGGCGGTCGTCCACTGGTCGGGGTCGCCAGGGCCGAGGCCGACGACGGTGAGGTGGGGAGGCATAGGTGTGTCCTTGGTCAGAAGTCAGCAGGCAGGTGGCGGATGGCAGTCGTCGGTGGTCGGTGGTCGGTGGTCGGTCGTCGTCTCCGCCAATTATAGTGACAATCCTGCGCCGGGGGGCTATAATTCGGCCCACCGAGGACAGGCATGCGTTCAGCCCCCACAACCGCCTTTCGCTTCACCGCCGTGGATGCCCTGCTCGCCGCGCTGCTCAGCCTGGCGGGGGCGGCGGTGCGCCTCTACGCCCTGCAGCTGGTCCCTACCCTGACCGACGAGACGGACGAGATCCAGTTCGCGCTACGCATCGCGGGCGGTGGCTTCCTGCCGGCGGTGTCGGTGGATACGTACAACGGCCCCCTGCATCACTACCTGATGGCGGCGGGGCTAGCGCTGGGCGGCGGGGCGACCTGGCCGCGCAGCCTGGTCATGCTCCTCGGCGCGCTCACCGTCGGCCTGACCTACCTGCTGGGAGCGAGCCTTGCCGCCCAAATGGCGGGCTGGCGGGCGGCAGGCTGGCTGCGGCTGGCGGGCGTCATCGCCGCCGCGCTCATGGCGGTGTCCTTCGTGCCCGTGGTCGTCAACAGCCATATTGCCTGGTCCAACGCCACGACGCCTTTCTGGACGACGCTGACCCTGCTTATCCTCAGCGAGGCGAGACGGCAGAGCCGGCCGGCGCTGCTTATTGCGGCGGGCATCGCGGCGGGGCTGGCCGTCCAGACCCACCCCACGGCGGTAATCGTGCTGCTCGGCGGCGCGGTGTGGATCGCCGCCACGCGCCCCGCCTGGCTGCGTACGGGCTGGCCCTGGCTGGCATTGGGCGCGGCGTTGCTGATGGTCAGCAATCTCATCCTGTACAACGTGTTCACGGCCGGCGGCTCGGCGGAGGGCGCGGCGCGGCGCGACTACGCCTTCACCGGCGGGGTGAACCTGCCCGAATACCTGGCGAATGCCCAGGGCTTTCTCGGCATGGCCTACCAGCTGGTCGGCTCGACTTTTGTCTCGACGCTGCCCGCCGACACGGCGGCCACGACCATGCGCTCGCCGGCCGTCATCCTGTACGCCGTGGTCGCCGTGGTCGCCGTGCTCTACACGGCGCGGCGGGCCGGGCTGCCCCTGGCCTGCTGGCTGGCGGCCCTGATCATGCTGCCCGTCATCAACCGCGCCTACGACTCCCACATCTCGGCGCGCTACATGGCCCCGCTGCTGCCGCCGACCTTCGCCGCGATGGGCGCGCTGCTGGCGAGGGGGGTGGCGATGCTGCGCGGGGGCAGCCGGGCGCGGGGTGCGGTGGGTGTCGCCGTAGCCACGCTGGCCGGGCTGCTCGTCCTGTACCCCGCTGCGCGCCTGAGCAACTATTATTTCTATGAGCTGGCCGACGGTCGCAACAATGCCCGCCTGTGGCAGCTGGTCGACGCCGTGCGCGCGCCAGGGCAGGCGGGGACGCCCATCGTCCTGGACCGTGGCCTGCGCGACGCACGTCTCGACGCGGGCGGCCACGTCTACAAGGCGCTGGGAACGCTCCTCGACCTGGAAGGCGTCCCCCACGAGAACCCGCGCGCCGAGGAATTGCCGGCCGTGCCCGACGGCGCGCTGCTGGTGTTGACCGACGCCCAGCGTGATGCCTTGACGACTCCGCTACGCCTCACCCCGGTCGACGTGGGCGCGACGCCGCAGCCGGCCGCGCCGGGCGGCTACTGGCTGTATCGCGTGGGGCCGCGCTGAGGCTCGCCCCGAATCTGCCTCTAGTGTAGGACTATCTATGAGCGCCCACTCCGAGATTCTCGAAACTCTGCGCGAGCATCGCGTGCGCCTGACGCCGCAGCGTATCGCCATCGTCGAGGTCATCGCCGACAAGCAAGGCCACGTAACCGCCGACGAGGTCTACGCCAGCATCCATGCCCGGTTTCCCTACGTGGACATCTCTACCGTGTACCGGACGCTGGAGTTCCTGACCGACCTCGGCGTGCTGAACGTCATCGACATGGGGGGCGGCCGCGCCGAGTACGAGCTGGTCGGCCGCGAGGCGCATCACCATCTGGTGTGCCGCGTGTGCAAGCAGGCCACCAGCGTCGACGCCAGCCTGTTCCATCCGCTGCGCGAGGCGCTCTATGACCGCTTCGGCTTCGACGCCGACGTCCGCCACTGTGCGGTGTTCGGCGTGTGCCGCCAGTGCCGCGAGGCAGGCGAAGCCCCGCGAGGGCAGGGTAATGCTGGCTGACGACCTTATTGCGGCGCTCGTGCGGGATGGTCACATCCCGCGCTATTCGTGCAGCGGATGTGACCATCCGCTGCGAGCGGCCCTCGGATAGAGGTCGCCAGGTGTATCGTGGTTGCATCTGCGTGTATAGCGCAATGCCAGGGCCCCGAGTCACGGCCTCATCTCGAAAGTACGCAGGAACTGGTACAAGACGCGGGCGCCACACGCCAGGTGGGCGGCGCGCAGCCGCTCATCGACGCCGTGGATGCCAGCCATCTCGTCGGCGGCGAGGACGACCGGCAGGAGGCCGTAAGCCGTCACCCCCCGCGCCCGGAAGTGGCGGGCGTCGGTGGCCCCACTCATCATGTAGGGGATGACAGCTGCCCCCGCGTGCTCGCCCCGCACGGCGGCAGCCAGGGCAGCAAAGAAGGGCGTGCGCGTGGGGGATGCGCTGGCGGAATTGAACTGCTGCGCCTCCACCGCCACACCCTCGTCGGCCACGGCGCGCCGCGCCTCAGCCAGCAGGTCGTCGCGACTCACCCCCGGCAGTACGCGGCAGTTGACGGTCGCCTCGGCGTAGTCGGGCACGACGTTGGGTTGACGCCCGGCGCGGGCAACGGTGGGCGTGAAGGTGTTGCGGAAGGCGTGGCGCAGGCTGGGCTGCGTGATGCGGTCGGCCAGCCAGTCGGCCAGCGCCGGCGCGCGCATGCCCACCAGAGCCAGCTGCTCGGCGCGCGGAAGATAGGGCGACAAGGCGGCTATCTGCTCGGCGACAGGCGGTGTCAGGCGGGCGGGCGAACGGTACGCGCCCAGGCGGTCGAGGGCGCGAGCGAGGCGGACGAGGGCGTTGGCGGGGCTGGGTGTGGAAGCGTGGCTGCCCTGGCCGCGCGTCGTCAACCGCAGGTCGGCGTAGCCCTTCTCAGCTGTCGCCACCAGGAACAAGGGGCGGTCGCCCAGGTCCACGCCGACACCGCCCTCGCCGAGGACCATCCCACAAGCGACCCTATCCCAATGATGATCCACCAGCCAGCCGGCTCCGTAGCGGCCGGTGTCTTCCTCGTCGGCGCTGGCAAGCAGCAGGATGTCGCGATCGAGGCGCACGCCCAGCCGTCGCGCCAGGCGCAACGCCGTGACTTGCATCGCCAGCAGCCCCTTCATGTCCACCGCCCCCCGCCCCCAGACGTAGCCGTCGCGCAGCGCCCCCGCAAAGGGCGGCACACGCCAGTCGGCGGCGTCGGCGTAGACCACGTCGGTATGGGCCAGGAACAGGCAGGGCGGCTGCTCGCCATAACCGCGCAGGCGCGCGACGAGGTTGGCGCGACCGGGCGTCGCTTCGAGCAGGGTGACATCGATGCCATCGCCGCGCAACACATCCGCCAGGTATTCGGCCGCCTGACTCTCGCCGCCGGGCGGGTTGGTGGTGTCCAGGCGAATGAGATCAACCAGGAGGGCGGTGGCCTCGGCGGCGACGGCGGCCCAGTCGATACTGTCGCGGGTGGCTAGGGACACGCGCGCAGCCCTTCCTGGGCCGCCGGCATGTCTGGCTGGATGGCGAGCGCCTTCTGCAGGTGTTCCTTCGCCTTGTCGCACTTGCGAAGATAGACGTAGGAGAGGCCCAGTTGCAGGTGATTGCTCAGGTTAGACTGGCCCATGCCGATGGCCTTCTCCAGAAAGCTGATAGCCTCTTCGTAGTTCTTGAGGGAGTAATACACCCAGCCCATGTGACCGTAGGCCTGGGCGAAGTCGGGGTTGACCTGGATGGCCTTCTCGAAATTGTCGGCGGCCAGCTTGTACTTCTGGTCGGTGAAGTGGATGATGCCCAGTTCGTCGTAGGCCTGGGGGTCGTGAGGGTCGATGGTGATGGCCTTCTCCACCTCGGCCCGCGCGCCATCGAAGTCCTTGAGGGCCTTCCTGTTGCGGGCGATGTCCAGGCGCAGGAAGCTCAGCCCCGGCTGCAACGCCGAGGCTTGCTCGTAATACTCGATGGCTTTCGGCGACTGGCCGCGAATCTCGAAGGCATAGCCCAGGTTGCGCAGCGCCGCATAATTCTTCGGTCCTAGCTGCACCGCCTTCTCGGCCGACTCCATCGACTCATTCCACAGCGCCTTGTCCGACTGCGCCTCTGACAGGTAGGCCCAGGCGTCGGAGGAGTTGGGGTCTAGCTGCGTGGCCTTGCGCGCCGCATCCAGCGCCTTGTCGTACTGGCCGAGCCAATCGTGGGCCAGGGCCAGGGCTGCGTTGGCATCGGCGTTGTTGGGGCTGAGCTGCACGGCGCGCTGCGCTCGCTCCAGGCCCCTGGCGTAGGAGCGGCGGATGGTCAGGGCGCGCGCCCAGCGGGCGTAGACGAGCGGGCTATCAGGGTTGAGCTGCGCCGCCGTCTCGTAAGCCTTGATGGCCTCGTCGATCTGGCCTTCGAGGAACAGGGCATCCCCCCGCGCCAGATGATCGACACGCACCGTGGGCACAGGGGTGATGGTGGGTGGGATGACCTGCGCTACCCGCGACTGCACCTGGGCCTGGATGGGCGCGGGCAGAGGCAGGTCGCGCAGGCGGTCGGCAGGGATGAGATCAGGGCGATTCTGTACGATCCAGTAGCCCGCCGCGCCGATGACTACCACGAGAGCCAGGAGCGCCCACGGCCAGCGGCGCGGCTTGCGGCGGTCGTAGTTAAGGTACATGCGCCCCTTCGGTCAGGGCGGCGGGTTGCGCGACGAACTCTACCAGCCCCATCGTTGCGAGGGCGTCGTAGAAACCCATCAGGTCGGAATCGGGCAGCGCGCTGCCTGATTCCAGGGCCACGCGGCGGCCAATCTCGGCCAGGCTGCGCCGCCCGTCCGTCCAGTACAGCGCCAGGGTGAGCAGGGTGAAGCCGCCACCGCCCGGTGGCTGGAGCGCGGCGCGCTGGTCGGGTGTCAGCTTGTGGCTGTGGCTGCGCAGGTCAACCGGGCCAGGGTAGATGCGGCGCGGCACGCGGGCCATAGCCGCCGACGCGGGCGTGAAGGCCAGGTCGCCTACGGCCTCCTCGGTGGCAAAGACCGGCTCGCCCAGGCGGCGGGCGGCGGTCTGTCCCTCGCCGTAGGCGAACAAGGCAATGTCCTCCTGCCACGTCTCGACGGGCAGGTCGGGGGCCAGGCGAGTCAGACTCTCCAGGGCCACCTGCTCGCGCTCGACACGATACGCCAGGCGGTCGGCCGTCTCGGCAGCGTCTAGCGCCGCATCAGCGGCCGCGCGCAGCGTTGCCAGGATGCGCCCCTTGCCCCGGCTGACCATCTCCTCGCCCAGCCAGCGCGCCTGGGCCGCGCCCGCCGTGGCAATCCAGTAGGCATAGCCGGCGGCCAAGCCACCGTTGCGGGCCAGGGTGGTCGGGCTGACCTTCTCCAGGGAGTCGTGGGAGGTGTGGTAGTAACGGTCGGGCCACTCGATAAGCATGGGGCACGGCACCCCGACCGTCGGGTCGCTCAGGATGTAGTGGTCGGAGCCGCCGGAAAAAGGCACGCTGGCATAGCGGAACAGGGCATAGCCGCCATGGCCGCCGAAGGATGTCGTCTCCTGGGTGAACTCGGCCCGCAGCCGCTCCAGCAGATCGGGGGTGAAAGAGGCCATCGCCTCCGGCGGCGCATCGATGAGGGACACCGAGCCAACGGCGTCCTGGTCCGCCCCAACCATGTCCAGGTTGAGACCGGCCACCATGCGCGGCAGCCGCTGGGGGTGACTGGCCAGGTAGGCGTAGGTTCCTGTCATCTCCGGCATCCACAAGAAGCGCAGCGTGCGCCGGGGCCGGGGCAGGTCGCCGCGCGCGACGAGGGTCGCCAGGGTGCGCGCCACCTCCATGTTGGCGCCGACGCCAGAGCCATTGTCGTTCGCGCCCGGCGCGGGGTGGCACAGGTGGCTCAGGATGACCACCTCCTCGCCTGTCTCGCCGGGGATGGCGGCGTCGATCACCTCAATCTCACCGGCGTACAGGCGCGCGTCGATGTGGGCGCGCACGCGCACCTCACCCTGCTTGAGCCGCCCGCGCAGCCATGCCCCCTGGCGCGGCGTCAGCACGAAGCCGAAGCAGGGCGTCTCGTGGCCCGTCCACCAGAAGGAGGTGTACTGCCGCACGTCTTGCAGGTCGCCGGCCGGGCGAATGATGGGCACGACGTTCATATTGTCCGTGATGACACCGACCGCGCCCAGTTCCTCGACCGCGATGCGCCGTACCGGCTCGGCATTCAGCCGCGTGAGCACCAGCTTGCCCGCGACGTCCAGCCCGGCGTAATCCTCGCGCCGCGCCCCGCCGTCCACGGCGACCACCGCAAACTCGCCGTCCACGGCGAGGCTGCGCTGGACAACGCTGATGGGCGCCTCGCGGAAATCGGCCAGCTTGCGCGCCTGGTCGTGGGGCGCAACCACGTCGAGGGTGGCAGCGCGGCAGTCCCACTCCTGAAACATGCCCGCCGACCAGTAGTGTTGGTCGAAGCGAGCCGGGTAGCGGTGAACCGTCACATCCAGCCCCCAGTGACGCAGCTCGGCGGCCGCGAAGTCGGCGGCCTGGCGGTAGCCGGGGCTGGCCTGGATGCGGTGATAGCGAGAAATCTGCGCCACGTACTCCTTAGCCGCCGGGCCGGAGTACTCGCGCCGAATGATATCGAGGGCGGGGTTGAACATGGGGGTAGCCTCCGCCCCAAAATGTAGCACGGAGGCTAACAAGGGTCAAAACGGTTGAAGGTTGAAGCTGAGGTCGTCGGTGGCCGGTTGTCAGTGGTTGGCGCCAGCCCGCCACCGTCCCAGCCGCGCCGAGTTGAGCATAATTGCCACGTCGGGGACGCTCTGGAAGGCGGCGGCCAGCGCCGGCGGCAGGATGCCCAGGAAGGCGAGGCTGATACCGAGGGTGTTGTAGACAGCGGTAAACAGCAAGTTCTGGCGAATCGTGCCCGTAGCGCGGCGGCCCAGGCGAATGGCCTCCGGGACCATGCGCCAGTCGTCGCGCATCAGGATGACGTCGGCGGCCTCGACGGCCACATCCGTGCCTATCCCGCCCAGGGCGATGCCCACGTCGGCCTGCTTCAGCGCGGGCGCGTCGTTGATACCGTCGCCCACCATCAGCACCCGCGCCCCTGCCGCCTGCAACTCGCCCACGGCGCGAATCTTCTGCTGGGGCAGCAACTGGGCGCGGTACTCGACCCCCAACTCGTGGGCGAGGGCGGCGGCGACCCGCTCGGCGTCACCCGTCAGCAGCAGGAAACGCTGTACGCCCAGACCGCGTAGCTCATCCAGCGCGGCGCGAATCTCCGGCCGTACCGTGTCGGCCAGCGCCACAAGCCCCACTACCCGCTGATCGCGGGCGGCGAAGAAGACCGTCTTGCCGGTCGCTTCGAGGCTGGCCGCGAGCGCCTCTTGCCCCGCGGCCAGGGGCGCGGCTTGCTCGGTCAGCAGGCGGCGATTGCCCACCGCCCAGTCGTGGTCGTCCAGGCGGGCCACCAGGCCGCGGCCCGGCAGGGGTGTGAAGGACTGGGGCGCGGCGAGGGGCGCGCCATCGCGGGCCGCGCGGGTGATGGCGCGGGCCAGGGGATGCTCGCTACGCGCCTCGACGGCCGCCACCGCGCGTAGCAGGTCGGCATCGGCGATGCCATCCAGGGCAACCACGTCGGTCACCGTCGGGACACCGAAGGTCAGCGTGCCCGTCTTGTCCATGACGAGCGTGTCCACCCGGGCCAGTTGCTCTAGCGCCAGGCCGCCCTTGATGAGCAGGCCCTGGCGGGCTGCCGCGCCCACGCTGGCCAGGACAACGACCGGTGTCGCCAGGGTGATGGCGCAGGCGCACGAGACGACAAGCACCGCCACGGCGTTGAGGGTCTCCCCCGTCACAGCCCAGGCCAGGGCCGCCATGATCAGGATGAACGGCGTGTAGTAGCCCGCGAAACGGTCGGCAAAGCGCTGAACGGGGGCCTTGTGGGTCTCGGCCTCTTCGACCAGCCGCAGGATGTGGCCGAAGGCGGTGTCCTGCCCGACGCCCGTGGCGCGCACCTCCAGATAGCCCGCCTCGGCGACGGTGGCGGCGAAGACCGCGTCGCCCGGTTCCTTGTCCAGCGGCGCGCTCTCGCCAGTGATGGCGGCCTGATTGACGGGCGCGGCCCCGGCGACGACCTCGCCATCGACGGGGATGCGCTCGCCGGGGCGAACGACCACCACGTCACCGACGGCGATGGTCTCGACAGGGATGTCAACCTCGCCGCCGTCGCGCCGCACGCGGGCCGTCACCGGCTGGAGAGCCATGAGACTCTGAATCGCCTGGCGGCTGCGAGCCGTGGTCATGGCCTCGACCATCTCGCCGAAGCGCATGAAGAACACCACCAGGAGGGCTGTCGTCCAGTAGCCGCCCAACGCCGCCGCCGCCACGCCGATGGTCATCAGCGTGTGGCTCGTGATCTGGCGGTGGAAGGCCGCCTGGGCGACGTTGCGGA
>CAZJJF010000115.1:0-10374 GCA_964546245.1 uncultured Anaerolineales bacterium | reverse complement strand
GCCCAGGCGCCAACGGTCCCGGCCGCCAGCGGCGCTGCGCCCAGTCGGCCCCAATCCCAGCCAAGCCACAGCGATGCCAGCGCTGCCAGGCCGAAGCCTACGACAGCGGCCAGCCAATAACGCCCCATATCGGCCCACGATGTGCCGAACAGGAAGTGAGCCAGGAAGGCGTAGATGCTGGCAAAGAGGAGACAAAGGAGAAGGGCGGGAATCACAAGTGGGTCCGGCGAGGGCCGTCTCCTACGTCAGTCGTCAATGATGCCGCCGCCCAGGACCTCGTCGCCGTCGTAGAAGACAGCGCCCTGGCCCGGCGTGATGGCCCGCTGTGGCTCGGCAAAGACAACCTCCGCCCGGCCGTTGGGCAGCGGGCAGACACGCGCCGCTGCGCCGACGGCCTTGTAGCGAATCTTCACGGCGACTGGGGTGGGCGCGGCGGGTGGGGCGTCGGCCGTCCAACTCACGTCGCGCACCGTCAGGCGGTCGCGATACAGGCCCGCGCTATCGCCGACGACCACAGCGTTGCGCGCCGCGTCCGTACCCACGACGTACAATGGCGCGCCGGTGGCGATGCCCAACCCCTTGCGCTGGCCCAGGGTGTACAGGGGCAGCCCCGCGTGCCGGCCGAGGACTGCGCCGTCCGTGCCCACGATGGGGCCGGGCGCGAGAGCGTCGGGCGCGTGCTCGTGCAGGAAGCGGCGGTAGTCGTTGTCGGCCAGAAAGCATAGTTCCATGCTATCGTGCTTGCTGGCGACAGGCAGGCCGCGCTCGGCGGCCATAGCCCGCACCTCAGACTTGGGATAACCCCCGATAGGGAACATCACCCGCGACAGTTCCGCCTGGCCCAGCATGTGCAGCACGTAGGACTGATCCTTGGCCGGGTCGACGCCCTTGAGCAGGCGATAGCGTCCGTTGCGCTGCGCCACACGGGCGTAGTGGCCCGTCGCCATCCACTCCGCGCCCAGGCTCAGCACGTGTTGCAGCAGGAAGCGGAAGCGAATGACACGGTTGCAGGCCAGGCAGGGGTTGGGGGTGCGGCCAGCCGCGTACTCCGTGGTAAAGAAGTCCACTACATGCCGCTTGAAGACCTGCTCGAAATTCAGCAGGTAGAAGGGGATGCCCAGGTGCGTGGCGACGTGGCGCGCGTCGTCCACCGCCTCCAGCGAGCAGCACTTGTTCTCGGCGCTCGGCTCCGGCTCCGACCACAGGCGCATCATGACGCCAATGACCTCATAGCCCTGCTCGACGAGCAGGGCCGCGGCCACCGAGCTATCCACGCCGCCGCTCATGGCGACGACGACACGCTTGCCCTTGCCAACCTCAGTCGACATCCTGCTGCAACCTCGCCCCATCTGTACCCATCATAGCCCGCAAGAGAGGCAACGTCGCCTCGCAACGCAGCCACAACTTAGGATGTGTCACAACGGCTGCCCTTACCCGCCTCACATGGGGAACGGCTGAAGGGCAATGATCAGCAAGAACAGCACACCGCAGAAGATGGCAACCAGGATGCGCAGGGGGTCGAGGCGCGTGATGTCATTCAAGGGCGAGGGGTGGCGCAGGCCGGTCAGCAGCAGCAGGAATGCCCAGATATACCACCCCGGCCAGTACAGCCAGCCCAGGAGAATCAGGGCGGCGAACGTCACCGCCGCCAGCGGCCGCGCCCACTTGCCAAACACCGCGTAGGAGATGTGGCCGCCGTCCAATTGGCCCGCCGGCAGCAGGTTGAGGGCAGTGACGAGCATGCCAAACCAGCCGACCGCCGTCAGCGGGTTACGGAACAGGTCGAAGCGGCCTATCCCCGGTTGGAGCAGATTGACCAGGAACTCGACGAGGCGCGACTCGGCCAGGGGAATCAGCAGAGTCGGGCGCGAAGGCAGCAGAGGCCGCACCCACTCGTAGGGTAGCAGGAGGCCCAGAATGAAAATGGGCAGCGCAATGAAGAAGCCTGCCAATGGCCCGGCGACGGCCATATCGAACAGGGCCTTGCGGTCCCAGATAGGTGACTTGAGGCGAATGAACGCGCCCAACGTTCCCAGCGGGGGAATGGGCAGCGGGATGAAATAGGGCAGTGTCACGGCCATGCGGTGAATCTTCGCCACAATGTAGTGGCCGAATTCATGGACGCCGAGCACGCCCAACAGGCCGATGGTGAACACAATCGCACCCCATCCCGACCAGATTTGCATGCCGACGAAGAAGACGCTCGCCACTGTCAGCAGGAACAGCACGACGTTGATCAGCCAGTTGGAGCGCGACTCTGGGATGACGCCCTCGACGGCAACAATCTCATCGCCATCGCGCCCACGCCGCAGCACGGGGGTATAGCCCAGGGCGTTCAATCGCGGCTGGAGCCAGTAGAAGGCCTGGTCGGCGTTACCGCGCAACTGGCCCGAAAATGTCACTTCTTTATCGCCGGTCCGCACCGCCTCAATGGTCAGCACCCCGGCCACGGTCTGCCGCAGCTGCGTCTGCCGCTCGTCCAGCGGCGTCGCGTACATGGGCGGCGGCCAGGTTCCTGTCGTTGTCTGTCCCAAACGTTCCATCGCGTCATCCATTCACAGATTGGGTCGCCCACGCCTATCGTCAAAGTATACGTTGACCAGGGGGCGGAGACAACTCGCGATCCAGGCATTTGACCCCCGCTCGCTTCGTAGCTATAATCCCGCCGTTATCTACGCCGTCTAGAGGGACGCGAGCGTGCCAACACGGCGTCGCGGACGCGGAATCGGTCATTTGCTCGGAGCCTCAGGCGACACGAACACCATCCGTGTCCCCGCCTGGGCCATCTCAGCCGCCACGCTCAGCCTGCTGCTCGTCATCGCTGCGTTGAGCGTCTTCGGTGTGTACCAGTACCTCCGCGCTCAACGGCTGGCCGAGCAGGTCGGCGTGGCGTCACCTGACCCCCGCACGCGCGAGCTTCAGCGCGCCATTCTGGACCAGCAAAGCCGGGTGCAGAGCCTGCAAGATGACTACAATGCGCTGACCCGCCAGGTGGACGAGCGTCAGCGCCAGTTGGAGCGCGAGATCGAGCGGCTATCAGGGCAGCTACGCGAGCTGGATCATCTGGCGGCTGAGATTCGCGCCCTGCTGGGACTGCCGGCTGTGGCGCCGATGCCGACACCCCGCGCGACACCTGGCAGCCTGGCGCCCGCGGGGCGCGGCTTTGTGCGTTTCCTGGCCCAGGGTGGAGCGAGCCTCAGCCCGCGAGACCTGGCCTTCCCACCTATCGACCCCGACCCCTACAATCTGGGGTTGACCCTCGATCTGGTACGGGCACAGACGGCGCTTCAGGACTCGCGTCTGCGCGGGCTGCACGCGGAGGTGGCGGCGCGCCGCGCCTCCGAGGAAGCCGCGGCGGCCAGGGCGCGAGCCGAGGCCGAGGCGGCGCGTCAACGGGCGGAGGAGGCGGCCAGGGCGCAGGCTGAGGCTGAGGCGCGGCTGGCCGAGGCGGCGGCCGGCGCCGCCGCCGAGCAGGCCGCGCGGCGCGCCACGTCCAGCGACCCGCAACTGGCCCAGCTGGACCGGCAGGTGACCAGCCTGATCGAGAAGCTGCGCGCTGGCGCGGCCCTCGCCCCCGTCTCGCGGCAGATTCTGTCAGTGCCTTTACCGACGAGCGGTCCTGGCGCGCCCAATCGTTGGCCGCTCAAGGCCGAGTTGACATCGGCCTTTGGCTATCGCACCTTCCGGGACACGCTCGACTGGCACACGGGTATCGACCTGGCTGTGGACCAGGGCACAGAGATTCATCCCACCCAGGGCGGCCTGGTGGTCTTCGCCGGCTGGCAGCCTGGTTTTGGTTGGTGCGTGGAGATTGGGCATGGGCAGGGCTACTCGACGCTCTACGGCCACCTATCGCGCATCCTGGTGGAGGCGGGTGACACGGCGTCGACCGACTCACTTCTGGGGCTGAGTGGCTCGACGGGCAACTCAACTGGCCCCCACCTCCATTACGAGGTGCGCTTGAATGGGAAGGCGGTCGATCCCACGCCCTACCTGCCGTAAGCGGGTCGGCCGTCAAACGCCAATTCGATGTAATGCTTCAGCTGGGATGGATGGCAATGCAAGGGGGAGGCAGAACCGCAGGTGTTCGCGACGGGCAACCACCCGGATGCCTGGGGTTTTCTTTTGAAGGGAGGCTCAACGTGTTTGGCAAGAAGGAGCGACCGCCCGCTCAGGCGACCGGCGCCGACAAGATCGAGACGATCATCGGTGCGACCACCGACTTCAATGGTCATCTGAAGTCGGACGGAGGCGTCCGTATTGATGGGACGTTCGAGGGCCTGGTAGAGACGGCCGGCAATGTCATTATCGGTGAGGGCGCGAAGGTCCTCGCGGATGTTTCAGCCCGCAACGTGTCGGTGGCGGGAACCGTCAAAGGTAACATCACCGCCAGCGGCCGCCTCGAAATTCTCGCCACTGGCCGGGTCTGGGGTGACATCCACGTCTCTTCCTTCCTCATCGATGAAGGCGGCGTGTTCCGCGGCCAGAGCCTGATGCAAGCCGCCGACGAGCCTCTGCTCATCGAAGCGCCGCGCGGTGCGCGGGACACAGCCCCCGCGCCGCAGTCCTAGCCAGCGACGCGCAGGGCGAGTCAGACTATCGACATGGGGGCGACCGCGATGGCCGCCCCCATGTCGATGACTCTATTCAGATACGGTGGCCCACATGCTTGCGGCGGTTGACCCTATCCGCCGCCCACCCGCGCGGCTACCGCTGTATTGGCGGCGCCTGGTCTTGGGTTGCCGCGCTCCGCCGCACGAACACTGCGAACAACGCCAGGGTCCACCCGATGAGCCACGCCACCATGAGCAGCGTCATGGCCCCCAGATTCATCAGGTGCACCCCATACCAGTCGAACCAGGCGGTGTCCAACAAGATCGGAATCAGCGACAGGTTGACCATCGCCATCAGCCACGCCGTCAGGGCGATGCCTTCGCGCGGCGCGATGTACCAGCGCGAGCCGAGGCGGCTGACCCCGATAATCGGCTCACGGCGCGCCACCCACGCCACACCGACCGGGATGAGGGTAATTATCCCGCTCAACCCGAGGTAAAACAGCGTGAAGGCGGTGCGAGTCATCCAGTCGTTGGGCTGCCCATCAGGGCCGAAGTGCGTCGCGACCACCGGCGATAGCGTCGGCCAGAGCGCCAGGGACAGCAGCGCCAGCAGCCCCCACGTAATCACGGCGGGAGCCACCGTCCTAAAGGGAACGTCAACGGGGGTAAGTGTCTGCGCCAGGTCTGTCGCCTGCGCCAGCCGCCGTGTGTAGACGAAGATCCAGGCTGTGCCGCTCAGGATGAGTGCAAGCAGCGCGCCGGTCAGCCACCAGATCGCGGCCTCTCCCTGCACGCCTAGCGCTGCCAGAAACGCGGTCAGTACCAGGAGCGCCAACCCGATACCGCTGAACACGACGCCGCCAAAGCGGTTGGACTGGTTCCAGACATCCCGATTGGCGAAGCTGTAGCCCGTCCGTACACCGAAGATGGGGTTAGGCCCGATACGCGGCGCAAGGAAATACATGCTGGCGCCCGACCCAAGCATGAGCAGCCCCACGAGAACACCAAACCACACGTTCATAGCCGAGATCTATCAGTCGGCAGCGACCATGGCCCGCCCGCTGGCGCGCTGGGTGAGGCGCAGTCGCTCCTCATGCTTCAATTGCTGGAGGCGAAAGCCTACATAGGCGATGATCTCGTTCTCAAGCTGCTCGCGCCCCTGGGCGGTCAGGTCACGGTCTTGCAGCGCGTTGGCCACGGCCTGGATGACCGGGTGAGCCAGTGACACGCCGCTGTGCTCGACGATGCGCGCCAGATCCCCCTCCGGTAAATGCTGCGCGCTGGCTAGCAGGCGATCCTGATCCTCGGCCGAGAGATTCATGGCCCGCGCCACGTTGGTCACGACGCGCCGCGACGGGCGGCGCTCGTCACGCTCCAGCCGCGCAATATAGCTGCCATTGACGCCAATGGCTTTCGCTAGGACCTTCTGCGTCATATGGCGCTGAAGGCGATACTCTTTGAGCAAATGTCCAAACGAGCTTAGCATAGATGGTTATCCTCTGCCGTGGGGCGTGTAACGTATCCTGATACACTCGTCTCAACAGGTCGCGCATGCCGGGTCAAACTGATCCAGAATCTCACTCACGCTCCAGCCGCGCCCTCGCAGCGCGCGACGCAATCGAGCACGGGCATCGAAGATGAGCTTGTACAGGGCATTCTGAGTCGTCGCGAACTTGCTGGCGACCTCGGCGACGGGGCGGCCGTCGACGACGACCGCCATCAGCGCCTCGCGTTGGCGGGCCGTCAGGTCCTCGGCGAGCGCCTCTTGTACCGCGCGCCAGGCCTGGCCCTGCGCCGCCTGACGGTCAGGGCCAACCTGATTGGGTTCAGTCAGAAACTGTCCCAGCCCGCCATCGTCGGAATCGTCGGGCGTGGCGTCCAGGGACACATTGCGCCAGCGGGCGCGGCGCAGTTCAGCAGCGGCGGCATGGACAGCGAATTTCCCCGCCCAGGTAGTGAAGCGACTCTCGCCCCGGAACGAGTCCAGGTGATTGACGACGCGCACGATGGCATCCTGAACGATATCCTCGCTCAGCTGACGGCGCTCGGCAACGTCCAGCCCGCGCAGCTGATTCTCGCGCCGCTGAAGATAGAAGTCTGTCGCCCGCGATAGATGTACGCGCAGATCGGTCAATGCGCTGGCCTGTACACACCCACCCGCCTGTAGATCGGTCAGCCACTCGCTATTTGTTCTGGTAGTCATGTGTCTCGTCTCCCGCAGCTTCTCTCACCATCAAACTTATCCTGGTATGATCTGGTACGCTCATCTGGAGGATTATAGGGGAACGTGCAATTTTTGTCAAGTCCTGGCTGCGGCTTCTGGTTAAGCCGTGCGACTGGAGCATGTATCCTTTCTTGCGTCACACCCTCATCGGTGTAGAATTGCCCACGCGGGCATCGACGCCCGCCCTTCGCCCATCGAGGAGCTATGCCTGCCCAATACCGCCTGGAGATGCCCGCGCCAGAGACCCACCTCTTCCACGTTACCGTCACCGTCATCGACGCCCCTGCGACCGCCACTGACCTCGTTCTTCCTTCCTGGCTGCCCGGCTGGTACATTATCTCCGACAACGCCCGCCATATTCAGGGCTTCGCTGCCTTCGATCTAGACAATCGCCCGCGGGTATGGGCCAAAGTTGACAAGGCGCGCTGGCGGGTGGACAACGACGGTCGCGGCTTTCGGGTTCGCTATCAGGTCTATGCCAATCACCTGGCCGTCTTCGCCAGCCACCTGGATGAGAGCCACGCCCTGTTCAACGGCGTTGACCTCTTCATGTACGTCGATGGCGCGAAGGATGAGCCGTGCCTCTTGAGCGTCACCCCCCCGCCCGACCGCGACTGGCGCGTCACCCTGACCCTCGACCCCGCCGACGGTGATAGCACATTCTATGCCCCCGATTATCACAGCCTGGTCGACTCGCCGGGCGAGATCGGAACCCACCGCGTGTTGCCTTTCGAGGTGGACGGCCTCCCGCATGGCCTTGCCCTCTACGGCCACGGCAACGAGGATGCCGACCGTCTGGTAGCCGACCTGGCGCGTATCGTCGCCACCGCCCGCGACGTGTGCGGCGAGTTGCCCTACCCGTGGTACACCTTCGTGCTGCTTCTCGGCGATCGGGGCACGGGCGGCATGGAGCACGCGCGGTGCAGCATCAATCACGTGTCGCGCTTCACCTTCCAGCCCCGCCGTGACTACGAGCGCGTGCTGAGCCTGCTGTCCCACGAGTTCTTCCACGTCTGGAATGTGAAACGTATCCGGCCAGTTGCCTTCGATGACTATGACTACGAGCGCGAGATGTACACAGGATTGCTGTGGGTCGTCGAAGGCGCTACCAGCTACTACGACGACCTCATCCTCGCCCGCGCCGGTTTGCTGACGCCCGAGCGCTTCCTGGAGCGCCTGGGCGAAGATATCCACGACTACGAGCGGACGCCTGCCCGCGAGTTGTATAACCTGACCGAGGCGTCCTTCGATACCTGGCTGAAGATGTATCGTCAGTACGACAATGCTCCCAACACCCGCGTCAACTTCTACCTCAAGGGTGCATTGGTCCACCTGCTGCTGGACCTGGAGATTCGCCACCGTACTCAAGGAACGTGCAGCCTGGACGATGTGTTCCGTGCCCTGTGGGCAGACTACAAGACACGCGGCGCGGGCTATGCCGATGGCGAGTACAAAACGATTGTCGAAGGTGTGGTCGGGGGCCGTATGGACGACTTCTGGGCGCGCTACGTTGATGGCCGCGCCGCGCTGGACTTCGACACTCCGCTGGCCGAGGTCGGGCTACGCCTGACGCGGGGCTACAAGGCCGACAAGGACCGGGAGCGAACGGGCGGTCGCCCTGGCGTCGAGCGCGGCTACCTGGGGGCGACAACACGCATGGACAACGGCCGACTGCTGGTCCAGACGGCCTATGCCGGCTCCCCGGCCCAAGCGGCTGGGCTGACACCGGGCGACGAATTGCTGGCCCTGGACGGCGTCCGCCTGACCGAGGCAACCCTGGCCCACCGCCTCGACGAGCGTGCGCCGGGCGAGACCGTGACTGTCACCGTCTTCCGCCGCGATGAGCTCCAACAAGTACCGGTCACGTTGGGCGTCCGCCCGCCGGATGACTATCGCATCGAGGCCCTGCCGGGCGTGACCGCTGAACAGCGCGCCCGCTTTCGCGCCTGGCTGGGCGTGGACCTGCCGCTGTCGGAGCCTCCGAGGGAGGAGACGCCATGACCGATCCGGCGCGCCCCGCCTGGGGGCTATACGCTGAGCTGCGCCCCGACGAGCTGGCGGCTATCCTGGCCGTGACGCCCGTCGCCTACGTCCCGTGGGGTGCGCTGGAGTGGCACGGCCCCCATCTGCCCCTGGGACTGGATGGCCTGGTTGCCGAGCACGTTGCCCGCGAGGTGGCAGCTCTCAGCGGGGGCGTTGTCCTGCCCACGACCTGGTGGGCTATCACGACACTGCCCCACGCCTTTTCCATCTCGACACCCCCGGACGTAGTGTCCTCGCTGTGGGAGGCGACGTTTCACAGCCTGGCGGGCGCGGGCTTCAGAGTCATTATCGTGATCACGGGCCACTATGCCCACGCCCACGATCTGCTGTTAATGGCCGCCGCCGACGCGGCTAGGCAGGCAACGGGGGTCATCGTCCTGACGGGGCCGGAACTGGCCGTCTTGACCGACGAGCGACGCCTGGATCACGCCGCCCAATGGGAGACGAGCAGCCTGCTGGCGCTTCGCCCCGACCTGGTGCGCCTCGACCGCCTGGACGACACCGTTCCCGCCGATGCGACCAACCTGGCCCACTTCGGTATTCTCGGCGCAGACCCGCGACCCTCGGCGACACCCGCCCTGGGCGCGGCGACCCTGGCGGCGGCGGTGACCGCCTGGGCGGCCTGGGTGCGCGACTTGCTCGCCAGCGGCGACGCCGAGCGCGTGCGTCGCTTTCACGACGAGCGGCGCGCCGCCTTGCAGCCCTACGTTGACCGCTACTATCACGGCGACTGGCAGGCCGCCATCGACGCCTGGTGGCGCGACCGCACGGGGGCTAGAGATTAGGGGGTAGGGATTGTCGCGTCCTCTCTCTTGCGGTCAGAGAACCATCTGACAACTTCCGATCGCCAATCCCCAATCTCTACTATCCAGTATCTCTACCCGCCCGCGCCAGGCGGCTCAGCCACGGGTGGGCTACGTCCCAGGATGGGGCGGGGTTCTCCCAGCCATCCACGACCTCAAAGCCGGTGGCGGCGAGCAGCCCGTCCAACTCAGCCGCGCGGTAGTAGGCGAAGAAGCGCGGCCCGCCGCCACGGGTCGTCCAGGCCTCGCCGTCGCCCGCCTTGAGACTGACGAACAGCGCGCCGCCCGGCCGTAGCACACGGCGAACCTCGCCCAGCGCAGTGGGCATGTCCGCCCTGGGCAGGTGCAGCAGCGAGGCGCAAGCCCACACCCCGGCGAGCCGCGCCGTGGCGATGGGCAACTGCCGCTGGTCGGCCATGACCACGGGCGCAGCCCCGTCGGCCACGGCGCGGCTCAGCCGCCCAAAGGACAGGTCCAGCCCCACAGCCTGGAAGCCCCGCTCCCTCAGTTGCGCCGCCGCCCAGGCCGTGCCGCAGCCGAGGTCGAGGACATGCCCGCCCGACGGCAGCCGAGCCGTGAAGGCCGTCATCTCGCGGCGCATGTCGAAGGCAACGACGGCCTCGCCGCGCGAGTCGTAGGTGCGGATAGTAGCGTCATCGACCTGGATGGGGGCGCGGCGCGGCGCATCAGACATGGGTCACCTTCTGTCGGACATACCTGTCGGGGCAGGGTCTCCGTGCCCGCGTGG
>CAZJJF010000114.1:3715-10376 GCA_964546245.1 uncultured Anaerolineales bacterium | reverse complement strand
CTGGGTGGCGGCCGTGGCGAAGCGCACGTAGTTGCGGGCCAGCTCGAACTCCTGGTCCTCGGCGCTTAGCCCTTCCAGTTCCAGGCCGAAGGCCTTGCCGGCCGCTGAGCCGAGGGATGAGCCGAGGGCCGTGCCGACGCCGGGCGCAACGAAAGTGCCGAGCGCGCCCCCGACCATCGGCAAGGCCTGCTTGGCGACGCCCTTGAGGATGCCGCCCAGCGCCGAGCCGAGGGGGCCACGCATCACCTTGCCCACGCCGCGACTGACGCGGCGGATGAGCTTACCCAGGAACTGGTCTAGCTCGGCCTCGCTGTTGATCTCCATAAGCTCGGCGGCCAGCTCCAATTCCATCGTCTCGCCCGCGTAGCCACCTTCATACTCGCCCATGTACTCACCCTGGTACTCGCCCTCGTACTCGCCCTCGTACTCGCCCCACGTCTCGCCCTCGTACTCGCCCTCGTACTCGCCCATGTACTCGGCTTCGTAGGGGCCTTCTGCCTCGCCATATACACCCCCGCCAGTCTCGTAGCCGAACTCGGCCGGCCCGAACTCGTAGGTCTCCCATGTCTCGGCCTGGGTACGATCGATATCGTGCATCGTGATCCTCCTTGTCTACAGCATGGGGGCTTGAACACTCTACCCCCATAAGTTGCACATTTCTCGCCAAATCCAGCCTTGCGCTGCCCACGGCGGGGCGAATTGCCGAAATTAAGCGCGAATCCCTGTTCCAACCCTGAAAATGCGCGAAACGCGGCCAACTGGCCGCCTTTTCATCCGTTCTATCCGTTGGGGTTGGAGGTGTCAAAGTTGGGGAGCGAATCAAGATTCGGGGGCGCACGCGCCCTGGGGCTGGCGCGCGAAGTGTCTTTCGTGGGGTTGCCCGTCAGATAGCGACCGCCGATGAGCCAGAGGTCATTGGCTCGCGACATGCGATACATACCAGCGGAGGCGGCCCATGAGCCGCCCCCGCTGCGCCAGGCGATGGTGTGCCAATGACAGTCGCCAATCAGCACCTAGATGAGGATACTAGCTTCTCCCACTGGGGAATGCATAGCGTAGAAACAGGTGCTCGCCAGCCCGCCTGACTTCCACCAGTTCTCCCCACACCGGCGTGTCAGGCGCAAAGATTCTGCCTTCGACCAGACCGGGACGCTCCGCCGAAGCGTCGCGACCGGCGACTTGAGGCGCGAGGGTGAGAAACAACTCATCCAGGCGCTGCTCCGCGAAGAAGTCGCCCATCAATTGAGGGCCGCCTTCGACCAGGATGGCGTTGACCTGCCGGGCGCGCTGAATGGCGTCGAGCACCGACGAGGCGCTTACTCGCCCTTCGCGCGCGGCGATTGTTACTTGTACGGTTGCCGGCATCTGGTACTGGCGAAGGTGGTCGGCGCCCTGTTCTGTCGTGACGATGAGCACGGGGACTTCCCCTGACTGGAAGACTGGCAAGCTGAGGTCAAGATCGCCGCGCCCGGTGACAATCACGTTCAAGGGTGGCTCGCTGTAGCCGAGGGTGCAGCTAAGCTGGCGGTAGGCATCGGCGAGCCGAGGGTAGACGTACCCGGCGCTCCAGATATGGCGCGGCACGGCGCGCAACGTGCCGGCGCCAACGACCACCGCGCCCACGGCCGCCCGCAGCAGGCCCATCACCATCCGGTCATGTTGGTTGAAGCCGCTGATCTCGCCGCCGCCGGCCTGGCCTGGTAGATTCAGCGACACGACACCATCCAGGGTGGTGACGAAGTTGCCCATCACGTAGGGACGATCCGGGCGCAAGGGCAGCCGGCAGGGACCGTACAGCCGCGCCAGCTCGGCGGGGAGCGGAAGCTCGTCGCCCTTTGTCGTCGCGGCTAAGACCTGGAAGGGGGACAGCGCGCTCATCGCTGTAACCCGCACGCGACGAAGAACTCCGAGCGCAACGCTTCATTGTTGTCATACTCTCCCCGCCAGAAGGTGGTGCGGGTGAGCGCGGCTATCTCGCCAACGCCTCGCATCTGGGTGCACATATGGTGGGCTTCGAGGTAGACGGCCACGCCGTGAGGCTGGAGCATCGCCTCCAGGGTGTCAGCGATCTGTCGGCCCATACGCTCTTGGACGGTGAAGCGGCGTGCGTACAGGCGCACCAGACGAGTCAACTTGGAGATGCCGATAATGTGCTCATGGGCGATGTAGCCGACGTAGGCCTGGCCGTAGAAAGGCAGCGCGTGGTGCTCGCATAGGGCGTAGAACTGGATCGGCCCCTCGATCACCTGGCTGAGGCGGCAGTCTGACCCCCCATGGCATTCGGTCTCGAACACGGTCAGCAGCTTTGGATCTCCCTCGTAGCCTGAAGTGGCGTCCCGTAGCGCCCGGATGAACCTCTGGGGCGTGGTGCGGGTCGCCGGCGTATCGAGATCCATGCCGAAGGCGGTGAAGATCTCCGCCATATAGCCCTCAAACTGCTGCCATTGTGCGTCAGAAATATGACGGTGTTGGATATCCGCGACAGGCAAGCTATCATCGCCGTTGCGCTCCAGATCAGGTGACATAACCCTCTTCCTTTCGTTACGGTATCTCATTCGCGGCTTGCCCACATTCAGTTGACGAGATCGGCGCTTGGTATCGCCAGCTTGTGCCCAATGAGCTGTCGGGCCGCTTCCACCTGCCCCCAGACGTTCCACAGCAAGACGCCGCGCACAATGCCAGCGCTCAGGTAGTAGACGACGCCTTCTCGGTAAGGCTCTTTCCAGGCGGCGATGGTCTCTAGCTTCGCATCTAGCTCGCCCACTGCTTCGTAGCCCAACTCAAACAGGTCGGAGTAGAAGAATGGCAGGTGGTGATATGCCTCGGTTGCGCCTGCCATGCTTCGCCCGGCGTAACGCCCCATCATAACGGCATTGTCCTCGTGCTCGACCCGCCGTCGCTGGCCAAGAGCCGGGCTGTAGAACGAGGCTACATCGCCGGCTGCGTAGATGGACTTCTGGGTGGTGCGGAGGTGGTCATCGACGAGAACGCCATCCGCAACCTCCAGTCCCGCTGCCTCGGCCAGCTCGACGTTAGGCAGGATACCCACCCCGGCCACGACGCCGTCGGTGGCGACGAGCCTTTCCTGGCCGCTTGGCCCGTGCTGAGTCTTTACAACGAGCTCATTCCCCTGCCTCGCCACATCTATGACCGACGTCTCTGCAAGGATTTCGACGCCTTTGCCCCGATAGTACGTGGTGAGGAACTGGGCCAGGTCGGGCGGATAGATGCGCTGACCGATGCTCTGATCTGGGAAGACCATCACCACCTGCTTGCCGTTCATCGCCAGGGCAGCCGCCATCTCCCAGCCGATGAACCCTCCGCCGATGACGACGAAGCGCTGGCCCCGCGTGGTGAGCTCGCGCAGGCGGCGATAATCCGAGAGCGTACGGTAGTAGATGATGTTGTCGCCTCCGAAGGGTAAGCGGCGAACCCGCCCCCCCGTCGCCAGGAGTAGCTTGTCGAAGGTGTAGACCGCCCCCGTGTCGTCAACGACACGACTGGCGTCGGCATCGAGGACCTGGGCTGTTCGGCCCAAATGGAAGTCCACGCCCTGATCCTCTGCTCCGGTCCCGATAACATCGAGACCGTCTCCCTTCCACAGCCCTTTGGACAGAGGAGGTCGCTTATAGGGCACATCTACCTCAGCGCTGATCAGCCCCATAGACCCCTGGGGGTCTAGCTCGCGAATGCCGTGTATGGCCGCGGCCGCGGCCATGCCACCGCCGATGATCAGGTACGTATAGTGAGTCATGTTTCCCTCCTGGCTGAATACTGGCGGTTACGCCACTCCCCGCCAGTTACACCCCGCGCCTGAATAGTAGTTGCTGCAGCAACTACGTATAGTATAGAGCAAGATGCGGGCCATGTCAAGCGGTTTGTCGAGCAGATTGCCTTGACAAGCATTGATTCCCTGCCTATGATTGGAGTAGTGGTTGTTGTAGCAGCAACTAAGGAAGGTGGCGATGGACGAAGCAGTGGGTCTGTTGCAGAAGCTGGGATTTGGGGAATACGAGGCCAAAGCCTACGCAGCGCTGCTCCAGCGCAGCCCCGTCAATGGCTACGAGCTGTCGAAGCAGTCGGGGATTCCCAGGGCGAATATCTACTCTGTATTGGGGAAGTTGGAGGAACGCGGCGCCGTTTTGCGGGTAGAGAGCGGTGATGCGGTACGCTATGCGCCCGTCCCACCCGAGGAATTGACACGTCGTCTCAGCGCCCGTTTTCAGGAGACGCTTCAGGTTGCCGAGCGATCCCTCAGCGAGATGGCTGCACCTGCCGAGCAGGAGCACATCTGGAGCATGCAAGGCTACAACACGCTCCTGGAGCACGCGGCTACGCTGGTAGAGGGAGCGCGCCAACACATCTTAGTCGCCATCTGGCCGGAGGAAGCGCGTCACCTGGCAGGCGTCTTAAGTCGTGCTGAGGCCCGTGGGGTGGCGATCACGTCTCTCTGTCTGGCCGCCTGCTCCACCGAGTGTGGGGGCTGTCGGGGACACCTGTACCGCTACCGCGTCGCGCCTGAGTACCGCAACCGATGGTTATTGCTGATACCCGACAGCGCCGAAATGCTCGCGGGCGAGATAACAGCGGACGGCGCGGCGCTCGGTGTCCGCACCCGCCAGCGGCTCTAGATCGATCTGGCCGGCTGGTATATCCGCCATAGTATCGTGCTCGCCGCCGTGCTGGCGGACCTTGGCCCACGTCTCGGCGACTCCCTCAGCCCTCAGACTCATGCTATCCTGGCGACCCTCGGCCCGCCGGGCGTGGGCGTTGGCTGGCTGGAGCACATGCGCCATCTACTGACTGCGGCTGATGGGGATGCGGTTTCGGTCGAGTAACCGAGACTCTTTTGGCAGTCTGACTCGATTGGGCTAGCGTAGGCCCACGTCACTGAGGCGGCGCGCCGACGCTCTGACCCCGTGGGGTCGATAGTGCGCCTGGCAGACCGGCGAGGCTGTCGAGGGTCAGCCAGGCATCGCTGTGGCCGTCGGTCTGCGCGGCAGGGCCGACGAGCATCGCTTGCGCGCCCGCCGCCTGGATCCACGCGACGACGACGGGCGAGTCGTCGATGAAGACGGCGGTGGATGGGTCGATGCGGACATCGGCGAGAATGCGCCGGTAGTACTCGGGACCGTCTTTCAGGCGATCTACCAGATCCGGCCCATACAGCCGGTCGAAGCAGTCTCGCACGCCCATGCCCGTCAGGTAGCCGTCCAGCTCAAAGGAGCTCTCGCCGGAGGCTGTGTGCAGGGTGTAGCCGGCGCGCTTGAGCGACCGGATGGCGTCCACGACACCCCGCAGCGCGGCGCGAACCCGCCGCGTGACGAAATGGGTGGCCTGCTGAGACAATGCCACAGCCTCGTCGTCAGGGGCAGAGGCAGGTCGAGTAGCCTGCACATCCCGTGCAGCCACTCGATGTGATACTGTCGCTGGAAGCCGGCGTAGGTCTCGCCGCCCTGCCGCCACAGACCGGCCATGCACTCGGGCCAGGTTCTGTTTGCGTCCCACAGCCCCTCGGTGTAGACACGGTTGGCCTCGGCCCAACCCTCGGCCGAGCCGCCCAGGCGTGGCGGGAAGAACTCGCCTAGCAGGCGCTGCCACTGGGGCGTGCGCAGTCGGTTGTCGTTCATTACCCCGCCGTCATCCAGGAAGAGGATCAGGCGCTGCATGGGCGCTCCCTTAGGTCACCGGCGCAGCAAGGCTTTCGCCGCTCGGGGCACAGCGTTACCCTGGGCCGCCGCCTCGCGCTTTTTCTCGACATAAGTGGTGTAGTTGCCGGCGTAATCGACGAGCCTGCCGTCACGCAACTCGACGATGCGCGTGCACAGGCGGTCCAGGAAGTAGCGATCGTGGGAGATGATGAGGGTCGTGCCCTTGAAGTCTTGCAGGGCGTCCTCCAGCACCTCGCACGAGGGGATGTCCAGGTTGTTGGTCGGCTCGTCCAGCAGCAGGAAGTTGGCTGGGCTGAGCATGAGCTTCGCCATCTGCAAGCGCGCTTTCTCGCCGCCACTAAGAGTCTTGACAGGCTGTTGGGCCTTCTGGAAGCCGAACAGGAAGCGACCCAGGTAACCGAAGGCCTCGCGCTCATACATGGGCTTGATGGCGCGAACCTCTTCCAGGGGCGTGGCATCATAGTTGAGCGTCTGATGCTCCTGGGCATAGTAAGTCAGATGGACGCTGGCGCCGAGCTTGACCGTGCCCCAGGTCGGCTCCTCGTGGCCGAGGATGAGGCGGAACAGGACCGACTTGCCCGCCCCGTTGGGGCCGACGAGGCCGACGCGCTCGCCCTGCCACAGCAGCAGGTCGATGCCCGCGAAGATGAAGGCGTCGCCGTCGAAGGTCTTGGCAACGTCCTGCATCTCCAGCACCTTGTCGGAGCCGCGCGCAGAGAGATTGAAGCTGAGGCCCATCGTCTTGCGGTTGAGGATGGGCTTGTCCACCTGGTCATCTTGCAGGCGTTCCATGCGCCGCTCGACGTTGCGGGCGCGCTTGATCATCTTCTCATTCTGCCCATTGGAGCTGTAGGAGATGATGCGCAACATCGCCTGGCGGAGGCGCTCAATCTCACGCGCCTGCAATTCGAAGGTCTTCTGCTGCTGAAGCAAGGCCTGCTTCTTGGCGAAGGCATACTCAGAATAGTTGCCCGGCCATACGGCGACGC
>CAZJJF010000114.1:0-3705 GCA_964546245.1 uncultured Anaerolineales bacterium | reverse complement strand
ATCTCTTCAGCCACCACGTCCAGCAGGTAGCGGTCGTGGGAGATAATGACGACGGTGCCGGGGTAGTCGTTGATGAGGCGTTCCAGGAAGACCTTGCTATCGACATCCAGGTGATTATCTGGCTCGTCGAGCAGGAGGACATCCGGTTGAGTGACGAGCAGGCGGGTAATGCCGATAAGCTTCTTCTGGCCGCCCGACAGCACACCACACGGCAACGTGAGGTCGTCGCCGCTGAAGCCGAGGCCTTTGAGGGTGGCGACGACGCGATTGTGGTAGGTCAGGCCGCCCAAACGCTCGTACTCGGCGAGGGCCTTCTCGTGCTGACTCATTACGTCGGACAGTCGCCCCATGTCGCCATAGACGTCGGGATCGGCCAGACTGTCCTCCAGGCGCTGAATCTGCCCCTCCAGGGCGGCGATGGCAGGCGATGCCTGTAGGGCTGCCTGTAACACGCTCATGTCAGGGTCGAACTGGGGCTCCTGGGGCATGTAGCCGACGGTGGCGCCGGGATGCCGCCAGATACCGCCCTCGTCGGGCTGCAACTCACCGGCCATGAGCTTGAACAAGGTGGACTTGCCCGCGCCGTTGGCTCCGACGAGGCCGATCTTCTTGCCCTTGCCAATCTGCCAGGAGAGCGTCTCGAAGACGGTGTGGCCGCCAAAGTGGATCGTCAAGTCGTTAATGGTGAGGATGAGCATAGCAATCTCCCGAACGACGCTGTCACCATCGCCCGCAACATAGGCTCCAGGTTGGTAATGATGGATGAGTGGCTGACCAGGGCGCTAGAGTTCCGCGCGGATCGTGGCTGCCCATCGTCGCACACGCTCGGCCGCGCCCTCGGGTTGATTGGGGATAAAAACATCGGCGATGGTCACCTGCCACTGGCGGAGCGCCGGGCGGCGCTCTGCCTCGGCCTTCAGAACACGCTTCTTGCCCCCATAGGTTCTGGCAGCTCGACGCCGAAGTTCGACGACTGCCACGCCGTTATCCAATCTGTCGATTAAGGCAGCCCGCAAGTCAGCCAGCGCTTCATAGGTGAACTGAGCGGGGTGCTGAAGGTTATAGGCGGCTACGGTGAGGAAGTGCTCAGCACTAAGCTCAGGGTCTTGAGATTCCCACGCCAGAATTGCGCCGAGCTGCTCCCAACAGGTCATGCCCTCAACCCGTGGCGCGCCACACTCAGGACACGTAGCCGCCTCTTCGTGCGAATGATGGACCATAGCCAGGCTCTCTTGTCGGTAGATAGTCACCCTTGCCCCAGGCGTGTCGCGGGCCGCCCCCCATCATACGGGCCTTCGACCGGCCTCGCATCCTCCGCCTGGGTGAAATCTTATCCATCCTTTGACGGGAGAGCCAGGCGATGGAAGGTTGGAGATTGGGGAATTAGGGACTAGACTACTGACAATTCTACCCACTGGAGGCACGATGTCTACCGCCGTTCCGCTCCGTCGTGAAGTTCCAAAGCAATATACCTGGAATACCGAGAGTATCTTTGCCAGCGACGACGCCTGGGAGGCCGAGTTTGAACGGGTGAGTGCGACTTTGCCGGCGCTGAGTAGCTACCAGGGGCGGCTGGCCGAGGGGGCGGGCATCCTGGCTGACTATCTTGCCGCATCGGAGGCAGCGCTGTACGACCTATGGCGGGTATGGATCTATGCCAGCATGAACGCTGCCGTCGATATGGTCGATCAGGCGGCGCAGGCGCGCGACAGCCGGGCGCAGGGCCTCTATGCGCGGGTTGCGGCGGCGACGGCCTTCGCCGAGCCGGAGCTGCTCCAGATTGGCTTCGATACCCTGCGCCAGTGGCTGCGGGCCGAGCCGCGCCTGGCTCACTACGGTCACTACCTGGAGCGGCTGGAGAAGCGCCAGGCCCACGTGCGCTCGGCCGAGGTCGAGAATCTGTTGAGCGAGGCGATGGACCCCTTCTGGACCGCGTCGGCGACGCATGGTGTGCTGGCGAACGCCGACCTGGTGTTCCCACCGGCCCGGGCATCGGAGGGCGGCGCGACCTTCGAGATCACCCAGGGCACGATTACCGCGCTGCTGACACACCCCGACCGCGAGGTTCGCCGCACGGCCTGGGAGGGCTATGCCGACGCCCACCTGGGCGTGAAAAACACAATGGCGAACGCCCTGGCAGCGGGCGTCAAGCAGGACGTGTTTATGGCGCGGGCCCGCCGCTACTCTTCCTCGCTAGCCGCAGCGACAGAGGCAGCCGACATTCCGGTTGAGGTGTTCCACAATCTGATCGCCACCTTCCGCGCCCACCTGCCCACGTGGCGCCGTTACTGGCGGGTGCGCCGCAAGGCGCTGGGCGTCAAGCCCCTGCGCGAGTACGACGCCCGCGCCCCTCTGACGGCGGCCAAGGCGACCGTCCCCTTCGAGCAGGCCCTGGCCTGGATTGCTGAGGGTATGGCCCCGCTTGGCGAGGAGTATGTAGCGACGTTGCGGCGTGGTGTGCTGGAAGAACGCTGGGTAGACGTGTATCCCAACAAGGGCAAGCGCATGGGTGCGTTCTCGACCGGTACGCCCGGTACGCACCCGTTCATCTTCATGAGCTACAACGACGATCTGTTCAGCCTGAGCACGCTGGCCCACGAGTTGGGGCATTCGATGCACTCATACCTGACCTGGCAGGCACAGCCCTTTGTCTATACCGGCTATGGGATGTTTGTCGCTGAGGTAGCGTCGAACTTCAATCAGGCTCTGGTGCGTGACCATCTGCTGCGCATCCACCCCGACCGAGATTTCCAGATCGGCGTCATCGAGGAGGCCATGGCGAACTTCCACCGCTACTTTTTCGTCATGCCGACCCTGGCGCGCTTCGAGTTGGAAATGCACGAGCGGGTCGAACGAGGGCAGGCGCTGACCGCCGATAGCCTTAATGACCTGATGGCCGACCTGTTCACCGAGGGCTACGGTGACGAGGTCGAGGTAGACCGTCCACGCACGGGCATCACCTGGGCGCAGTTCCACACTCACCTGTATTCCAACTTCTATGTTTACCAGTATGCCACGGGTATCTCTGGCGCGCATGCCCTGGCCAACCGCGTGCTGACGAACGGCCCCACGGCGGCCCAGGACTACCTGGCCTTCCTGCGGACGGGCAGTTCCCTGTACCCCCTGGACGCGCTACGGCTGGGGGGCGTTGATCTCTCGACGCCGCAGCCGGTCGAGCAGACCTTCGCCGTTATGGAGCGCTACGTAGGGCGATTGGAGGAGTTGGTGGGGTAAGCGGCGCGGGCGGAAGATTGACTCCCCCCGGCTCGCGCCCTACAATGCCCTCATTGGCCCAATCGTATCACGAGGAATCCGAAACATGCCCCCACGACAACCCTGGAGCGACGTCTCGCGCGACCTGGTCGACTGCGCCATGGGCCGCACCCCCGCCGACCTGGTCGTCCGCGACGGCCGCTGGGTATGCGTCCAATCGGGCGAGGTTCTCGATCACACCGACATCGCCATCAGAGGCTCGCGCATCGCCTGGGTCGGCTCCGATGCGAGCCACACCATCGGCCCCGACACGCTGGTCATCGACGCTGCCGGTCGCTACCTGGTCCCCGGCCTGCTCGACGCCCACATGCACGTCGAGTCGGGCATGGTCACCGTCACTGAGTTCGCCCGCGCCGTCGCACCCCACGGCACGACGGGTATGTTCATCGATCCCCACGAGATCGCCAATGTCTTCGGCCTTAACGGTGTGCG
>CAZJJF010000113.1:393-10381 GCA_964546245.1 uncultured Anaerolineales bacterium | reverse complement strand
TTGTTCCTTCGTCTTTGGTGGGCCTCCCGCTATAATTCCCCCCCGACACCAACTCACTGTGGAGGCCCCATGTTTGAAGATGTCAGACGCGCGCTGGTCGTAGCGGCTCACCCCGACGACCTGGAAACCATCATGGGCGGCACGACCGCCATGCTTACCGACCAGGGCGTGGAGATCATCGAGATCGTCTTGACCAGCGGCGACATTGGCGCCAGCGGCGAGATTCCCCACGGTCTTACGCGCGGCACGTTGGCCGCCACTCGCGAGGACGAGACACGCGCCGCCGCTGCCGACCTGGGCGTGCAAGAGGTTATCTTCCTGCATCGCCCCGACGGCGAGGTGGTTGCCGATCTCCAGCTGCGCGCCGAGATTGCCCGCCTGTATCGTCGTTACCAGCCGGATAGCGTGTTTACCTTCGATCCCTGGTGGCAGGGTCAGGCCCACCCTGACCACCTCGCCGCCGGGCGCGCCGCTCTCGACGCCTACATGCCGTCGAAGATGCCCCTGTATCACCCCGACCAGCTACGCGACGGCGTGACCGTCGCGCAGATCAAGCACGTGTTTCTGTTCGGGGGCACCAGCCGCGAGGATTTCGTGGTCGATGTGACGCCCTATTGGGACCGCAAGGTCCAGGCCACCCTGCGCCACCGCTCCCAGTTCCCCGACCCCGAGCAGCCCCTGGAATGGCTGCGCACGTGGAGTAGCGAGGCGGGGGAGCGCATCGGCGTCCCATATGGCGAGGTCTTCGCGCGCATGGATGTCTGGTAAGGCTACCGCTAGAGGCCTGGCTCAGCCAGCCGCCGCACCTTGTCGCCCGTGTCCGCCCAGGTAATGTGGGACAGGCCCAGCTTCTGGCGAAGCGTGTCCAGGTCCATTCCGCCCCGATAATCGCGCACCGCTGCCGTCATGCGCAGCGCCTCGAAGGACAGGTCGGGCAGGTTCGCCCGCTGCGCCAGATCGGTCAGCACGTATTCCAGATTGCGCGCTGTGCATTCGAACAGGCGGGCGCGGGGTGCGTACTGGCTGCGATACGCCGCCAGGGTCGCCGCGATATCCGGCGGCAGCCGCAGCTTGCGCTCCTTGTGGCTCTGGCGCGGATTGGCGTATCGAATGTAGAGCGTTGGGCCGTCCGCCGCTCTGAGGTCCAGGTGCTCGAGGGCGACTGCCATGCACTCGCTCTTCTTGATGCCCGTCGTCAGCAGCAGCGATAGGAGCAGGTAAGGGCGCGCATCGGGCTTCTCCGGCTGGTCGCGCAGCGCGCTGGCCGCCCTTAGCAGTGCGTCGACCTGATCATCGTAGAGAATGTCTGGCAGGCGGCTGGGCACTGGCAGATGAACGAGCGCCGCCGCCGGATCCTCCCGTACCACCCCCACATCCGCCAGCCACCTGAAGAACACCTTCAACGTCGTCATGCGCCGCGCGTAGGACTTGGCATTGCACGGCATGGCACGCTCATGCTGGAGCCAGTGCAGAAAGTCGTCGAGCCGCTGCGTTCCGATACGCCGCACCGGTGTACCCCCGCCGAGGTGTTGCGCCAGCAAGTGCAGGTCGCTACGAAAGGCTTTAACGGTGTTGAGGCTGAAACCCTGGCGCAGCATGTGATCGTGAAACGCCCCCGCCGCCGCGGCAAGGGACGGATTCTGGCCCAGGTCCGGCAGGGCGACCACCGGCGCGGGCGGGTCCGCAGGGCGGCCCGGCGCTGGGAACAGGGGCAACTGCTCTGGACGTGGCACACGACCTCCTATCACTACATCTAGGGTCTCACCCCGTCCAGCGTACCACAGCTAGTGGCGTATGTCAATATCCACGCCATCACTTCCATCACCGCGCTGGAGCAGAGGCAGATACTGGCGCGCCAGCAGCGGGATCCCGCGCGCAATCGTCCCGTACGCGCCCACGGCAGACGCCCCAGCGCCTGGGCCACGCGCCACGGCATACAGGGTATCCCGCGAAATCGCCGGCAGGCGCAGCCAGGCCCCATCTCGGTATTCGAGGAGTGCACCATTCGCTCCCACCGCCCATGCCTGGTCAGGCGACTCGGCGTAGACGCCGAACAGGGTTTCCGCAAAGCGCGAATCATTGGCCGGGCCGTCCGACATCTGCCATTGGCCGTCGATCAGGCGAAGAATCACGCCGTTCGCCCCTACGGCCCAGCCACCGCTGCCAGCCAGGCTGACGCTATACAGTGGCTGCCCAGTCGGGCTGGGCGCGCGCTGCCACTGGCCGTCTCGCAGGCGCAGGATAGCCGCGCGACCGTCGATCTGCCGCTCGCCGACCGCCCAGCCCTCGTCTCCACTCAGCGCGACCGCGTATAGATTGACGCTGACCGTCGGCGTGATGACCGACCAGGCGCCGCTACTCAGGCGTAACAACGTGCCTGCGTTGCCGACCGCCCAGCCCGTATCGGCGGTGGTGAGCGCCACACCATTGAGGGTCACAGGAAGGGGGGAGGCCGCCGCCTGCCATACCCCCTCGCGCAGCCGCAGAATCACCCCCGCGTTACCCACGGCCCAGCCGCCATCCCCCGCCAGCCCTACTCCATTGAGCGTCAAACCCGCTGGGCGCGGCGCGACAGTCCACGCCCCACCTGCCTGCTTGAGAAGCACGCCCCCCGCGCCTACGGCCCACCCCGTGCCTCCGCTGAAGGCGACACTGCGCAGGTTATTATTGACTTCCAGACCGACGGTGTTCCACGCGCTGCCGTCCAGGCGGAGCATCACCCCGGCATATCCGACGGCCCAGCCCTCGTTGCCTATCGCATCGACCGCCAGCGGCTCGACACTGGCCGCGCCCGGAGCCGGGAACCACGCCCCGTCTACATAGCGCAGGTAGGTCGCGGCCGGGCCATACAGGCCGTAGCGCCAGCCCACAGCCCACCCATCGCGCCGGTTCAGCATGGTGATGCCGGTCAGCGGCGCCGCGCTGACAGATTCGAGACGCCAGCCGGTAGCCGCTGTGTAGTGGGCGATAGCGCCTCGGAACTCACCGTTTGCCACATCGTAGTATTCGCCCACCGCCCAGCCTTCGTTCGCGCTCACGAAGTGGAGCGCGGTGTAGTTGATCTGCTGCCCAAACACGGTAGGCATCACGACCGCCGCCCACACGTCGTTAACGAGATGCGCCGCTTCGGCTGTCGTCGACAATTCCTCACGCTGGCCCCCGACCGCCCATGCCTCGCGCGGCCCCACCATCTGCATCGCCCGCAGGTCTTTATTAACGATCCGCCCCTGCCATTCCCAACGCCCGGTCAGCCAATGAAATGCGACGCCTCGCTCACCCACCATCCACAGGTTGTCGCCCCAGCCGGAGATGGCGCGCGGCGCGTTGGGGCCGCCCGGCGGCAGCTCGCCGGTCGGCGCGAAGGGGGTTGACGTCCACGCCGCGCCATCCCAGTACAGGGCCACGCGGTCGCCTCCGTACCCCCCCACGGCCCAGCCACTGCTGGGCGACGCAAACCACATGCCGAACAGGTCCAGTCGCGTCGGGCTTGGTGCGGCGGACCAGCCAGAACCGCTCAGCCTCAGAATCGTTCCCGCCGTCCCGACCGCCCAACCCTCGCCGGCCGAGGTCAACGTCACGCCATGCAACGTCTGGCAAGTGATATAGAAGCAGCGCCACAACATCGGCGGCGCGTCGGATTGGGCGCGGCCCACATCCAGGCGTGTCAGCATTACAAAGGCCAGGAGTAGCATTGCCAGCGGCAGACCGAGAACGACACGACGCATGAAGACCTCCGGGGGCACGGGGCAGGGCGGTTCTGTATGGTATAACGCATGCGCGCGGAATAGCGTCACGCTCTAGACTTGCCTGCCCCACCGGGAGGTGCTATAGTGGGGCTGACGACGATTGCCCCCCAATCGACGTTGCGAGGCTTGTATGTCCTTCGTGACTGACTGGCTTCACCGCGCACCTACCGCGCTCTTCGAGACCCTGCTTCCCAGCCGCTGCGCGGGCTGTGGCGGCGGGGGCTCCCTCTTCTGCGATGACTGTCAGCGCCGGATTGTGCCCCTGGCGCGGCCCGCCTGCCCGTTTTGCCTGGCCCCGACTGACGACGGATTGCCCTGTACCGAATGCCGCGCCGCGCCATCGTCGCTGTGGGGCCTGCGCGCCGTCGGCCGCCACGAAGATCCCCTACGGCAGGCTATCCATCGCTTCAAGTATGGCGGCTGGCACACCCTGGCCGCCGCGCTGGCCGCGCTCCTGGTCCCTACCCTGGTCGACATACCACGGCCGACGCGCGTCATCGCGGTCCCCAGCCACCCGTTTCGCCTCAGCGAGCGCGGTTACGACCACGCCGAACTGCTGGCGCGCCAGGTCGCCGCGCGGCTCGACATTCCGCTGGATACAGGCACGGCCTTTCGCATCCGGGCGACCGCCCATCAGGCGCGGCAGACGACGCCTACCGAGCGGCGCACCAATGTCGCTGGGGCCTTTCTGGCCCAGCCGCTGCCGCCAGGCACGACGGTTCTGCTCGTCGATGATGTCTATACGACCGGCTCCACCATGCAGGAATGCGCGCGCGCCCTGCGCCAGGCGGGCGCCGCTACCGTGTGGGGCGTCACCCTGAGTCGGGCGTAAGCCTGTTGACAGGGATAGAGTCGCTGCCTATAATGTCGGGTATCCCGACCTCGCCGCAGTTCCGTTCCTTCATCGCCGAAGGAGGTTGAATGGAAATCCGAATATCCAGTCGTCAGGGCGAAGTATCTGAGACTCTGCGGCAGTACATAGAGAAGAAGCTGGTCAAGTTCGATCGTTTTCTGCCCAACGTGCAGTCCATCGCCGTGGAAATGTCCACCCAGTCTACCAAGAGCCAGGGCGAGTTGAACGTCGCGCAGGCGACCATGCGCCTGGACCGAGAGGTGCTCCGGGCTGAGGTGAAAGCATCCGACGCCTTCGAGGCGGTCGATCAGATGCTGGCGAAGCTCCAGCGGCAGGTCGAACGCTACAAGGGCAAGCGCCAGGATCGCTGGCGCGGGCGGGGCGCGCCCGCCGTGGGGGATGCGGCAGTCGCTGCCCTGGCCGAGGAAGAGCTAGAGGACGAGGAGATGCCCGTGGTGCGCCGCAAGCGCTTCGCGGTCTACCCAATGAACGAGGTCGAGGCTGTGGAGCAGATGGAACTGCTAGGCCACGATTTCTATCTCTACCAGAACGCGACATCTGGCCGAGTGAATCTCGTTTACCGCCGCAAGGGCGGTGGCTACGGCATCCTGGAGCCTGAAGTCGCATAGCTCGCGCAATTGAACGCAGGATCACGACCGTCCGTCTCGCCGCTGCTTCGCGCAGGCGAGACGACGGTTCTTGTCAGGAGGGCGCGTGCCCGAGCGGGGCCTTGACCCATTGCCCGCCGCGATCGATACCCGCGAGACGAGCGCCGTGGCACAGGTCCTGGCGGTTCTGGAAGCTGCTCTGGATGCCCTGACAGCCGCCTCCCTGCCTCCCGCGCACCAGACCGCGCTGGCGCAGGCTTCGGCGGCAACCCTCGACCTGCGGCGCCAGTTGGGGCTGCTGCCGGCCCCGCCTGACCAGCCCACGGCCGACCCGCCCGACCACATCCTGGTGGTGGGCAGCCTGCGCCTCGACACCGCCACGCGGCGGCTGACTCTCGCCGACCGGCCTATCAAGCTGACACCCACCGAGTTTCGGATCATCCACCAGCTGGCCCTGACGCCCGGTCGGACGGTGGGCCGCGACCAGTTGCTGACCCAGGTATGGGGACCTGCCTACGTCGAGGCGACCGACTACCTGTGGGTCCACCTCAGCCGCCTGCGGCAGAAGCTGCACCTACCCGGCCAGCCACCCCTCATCGTCACCGAGCGCGGCCAGGGCTATCGGCTGCGCATCCCCAGGCGCTGGTAGAAATGCGCACTCAGCCTTTGGTCTTTCGAACCCTAGAGCAGTTCCTGGCCGAGCGCGATCCTGATGTATCGAGTCTTGCTAGAAACTCAGTGAACCTCGTCCTCCAGCATCTTCTCAAGCTGTGCTCTCAGCACTGGCGCCTTGTTGACGATGGCATCCCAGACAATATCGTAGTCCACCCCGAGATAGTCGTGAATAAGCCGATCTCGCATCCCTGCTATCGCTCGCCAATCAATGTCAGGATGGCATTGGCGATACTCAGCCGGGACTTTCTTCGACGCCTCGCCTATCACTTCCAGGCTGCGCACCATGGCGCGCTTTAGGGTTGCGTCCGCCAGGAACTCATGCTGGCTAACACCCTCCATTCGCTGCGTGATGTAAGCCGCCTCGTCAACCATATGCCGGACGTACTCAAGAGGAGATACTGACATACTCGACCTCCTCCAGTATGCATGGGCCTATATACGGGCTGAGGGATTGCGGCGTCACCAGTTCAACGCGTCGTTGCAGCAAGTCTTCCAAGAAGAACGAGAGGCGCATGAAATTGTCGAAAGTCTTGTGATCTGTCTCAAACTCCACCAGGAAGTCGACATCACTCTCGGCGTCAGCTTCGTCGCGAACGAACGAGCCGAACAGGCCAAGTCGCCGCACGCCCATGCTCGCCAGCACGTCCGCCTGCCCTGCAATGAGGGCCAAGACACTCGCTTTGCCCTGCACAATCGCTGCCATCCTCCAACCCTCCTGCCGCATTGAGGCGACGCCTCATATCACAGCGGCGACGTGACGTTCCCATTCGCCAGCAACCCGCGCAACTCAGCGGGAAACGTCGTCACGCGCCCCTCGCGGTCGGTCATGATGTGGCTGGTCGCACCAACCACCAGCGTCTCGCCCGTCCCCTGGCGCACAATCTCGTACTCGAAACGCAGCTTGCGCGACCTTAGCTCCGCTACTCGCGTGCGAATCACCAGCAACTCGTCGTAGCGCGCGGGGCGCATGAAGCGCGCCTGGACTTCGCTGACCACCAGCAGATAGCCGCTGGCCTCGACATCCGCATACGATGTCCCCTGCTGCCGCAGCCAGTCCGAGCGCCCAACCTCGAACCAGATGATGTACGAGGCGTGATGCACGATGCCCATCGCGTCGGTTTCCGCGTAGCGGACCCTGAGGGGTGTTTCGCTGACGAAGGTAGGGCGTGCGTCGTTCATGCGCTGCGCACCTCCAACCGCTGCCGCAGCGGGATCGCGCCGTGGTCCTCGAACCAGGCCTGCCCTTCAGCGACCATGTCGAAGTCTAGATAATACGCGCCTGGCGTCATGGGGGCGCGCACATCGATGGGAAGCGTCGCCACCTGGCCGGGGTGCATTGCACCCGGCAAGTCGGCGCGGGCCAGGTCCCAATCAAGGGTCTCTTCGTCCAGGCTGATGAGATGCGCCCCTAGCCGGACCTCGCCGATGCGCGTGCCGGCCGTGCCGACATTCGGCCACGCCGCGAAGCCCTCGTTCTGCAGCCGCAGCTGATACGTGAGCGTCTCGCCGGGTCGCGCCGTATCTGGGCCGTCCACCAGCGTGAGATGGGCCGCGAAATACTGCTCCGCCTGGTCCCACGCCCCCGCCGACGCCTTGCGACAGACGAAGGTCGCCCGGTCACCCACCCGATGAAATAGGTCCACCCTCGTGAAGCCTACGCCGCGTAGCATGGCCCCCGTCGCCTCGACACTGGGCACAAACCAGTTGTAGACCGACTCGGCCGCCTCGGGGGGATTCTCGACATAGAAGAGGGGGTATAATTGCGATTGGACGTTTCCCAGGACACGCCCAAACGAGGCCGGGGTTTGGTCGGTTGTGAGAACCGCCGTTTCGAGAATGAGCAACTCACGAGTCACACTATAGAGGCGCTCCAGACCCAGCATAATGTGCTTCAGGTGGTAGATGAGGCCCAGGGCCAGCGTCACATCGAAGGAACCAACCGTGCGCGGGCTGAGGTCGTACACCGACAGGCGGCGAAACTCCATGCCCTCGTAGCCCAACGCCCGCCGGCAGAAATTGGCCTGGGCCACCTCGCGGCGTCCCATATCCACCCCAAGCACGTACTCGGCCCCGCGCCGCCTGGCCTCCATGGAGTAGAACCCGCCATTACAGCCAACATCGAGCACGCGCTTGCCGGTCAGATCGGCCGGCAGCGCGCCCTGGATGATGCGCCATGTCGGCAGGGGATGGTCCGCCGGTTCGCCCGCCACACTGCCCGTCTTCGTCCAGAGTCCGGGGGCCACCTCCACCGCGTGGAACCAGGGCTTCAGGCGCTCAATCGCTGCTGTCATCTCGTCGCGTGTCACCATGCCTCCTCCACCGACGCTGGCGCCACGTCGACGCGCGGCAGGCCATGCGCCAATTATACTCACCTGCCGCCACGAGAGCCGTCTTGCGCCCACCATCCCCGCTGGCTTTGACCTGCCCCCACTCCTAGACTAGAATCAAGCAGCTAGCACGACGGTGGACAGAAGGAAGCGTCATGGCCACGGTATTCGAGCGTCTGGCAAAGATTCTGGAACTGGAGCGCAAGGGCGGCTACAAGAATCGCGCCGTGATCGGCGGGTTGGAGAAGTTCCTACCCGGCTGGGCGGCTGGCGCGGTGACTGAGCCGGGCGGCGCCGCGCTTGTCGAGCGGGTCAACGCCGCCCTGGCTGGCTACGCCGATAAGACCGCCGACCAACGCGCCGCTGCTATCCGCACCCTGCTTGCCAACGAGGGCGGAGCGCGAGCCGCGGCGCACCCAACGACAGATGCCGGCAGCGAGCCGCGGACACCCGCACCCTTGACGGCCGCCGAGGCCGACGACGAAGACCATGACGAGTTGCCGCGTCCAACCGCGCCGCCGCGCGCCCGCCCCCAGGTCCCACCGGCGGCGCGGAAGAGTGACCGGGGCACGCGGCCCGCACCAGCCCCCGCCTCCCCTCCTCCCGTGCAGCGCCCCCCTGCCGAGCGAAAGCCTGCTCCCAAAGCAACCCCCGCTCCACCCCAGGCGCGACGGGCGGGCGAGTCGAGCGGGTCCAGCGACCGCCCCGACTTCTCAGACGGCGGGCTGTCCATGTCCGCTGCGCCGGTCGCCGTCGCTGACCCGCCGCCCCTGCCTCGCGCCCAGACGACGCGACGTGGCCCCGCGCCGACCATCCCCGCGACCGGCGATCTCGATGGGCCGGTATCGCAGATTCCCGGCGTCAGTAGCGTCTACGCTCGCCGCCTGGAGAAGCTGGGCGTTCGCACCATCCGCGATATGCTGTTTCTCATCCCGCGCCGCCACGATGACTTCAGCCGCCTCAAGACCATCCACCAGCTGGTTTACGGCGAAGAAGCTACCATCGTTGGCACGGTTCAGAACACCACGACGCGCCGCACGCAGCGCGGCCTGAGTGTGACCACGACCGTGGTCTCCGATGCCACCGGCAGCATGCAGGCGACCTTCTTCAACCAGCCCTACTTGCTACAGCAGTTACGCCCTGGCCGGCAGATCGTCCTGAGCGGCCGCGTCGAGGCCTACCTGGGACGATTGTTGTACCAGTCGCCCGAGTGGGAACCCCTCGACCAGGAGTTGGTGCATACGGCGCGCCTGGCCCCGGTCTACCCCCTCACCGAAGGTATTGGCCCGCGCTGGATGCGCAACGTCATGAAGCGCGTCGTGGACGCCTACGCCCCGCGGCTGCCCGACCCCCTCCCGCCTGACATCCGCGACGGCCAGCGTCTGCTGCCTCTCAGCGACGCCGTGCGCCAGGCTCACTTTCCGGACAGCGCCGAGCGCCTCACCCAGGCCCGCCACCGCCTGGCCTTCGACGAGTTTTACGTCATCCAGCTCGGCGTGTTGCGCCAGCGCCGCCTGTGGCGGTCCAACGACGGCCGCGCCCTCCCGACGCCCACTGCCACCCTCGACAGCTTTCTGGGCGCGCTACCCTTTAGCCTGACCGGCGCCCAGCAGCGTGTCCTGCGCGACATCCTCCAGGACATGGCAGCGGCGCGACCGATGAGTCGCCTGTTGCAGGGCGACGTCGGCTCCGGCAAGACCGTCGTAGCGGCGGCGGCGATGCTGGCCGCCCACGCCAACGGCACGCAGGCGGCCCTCATGGCCCCGACCGAGATTCTGG
>CAZJJF010000113.1:0-383 GCA_964546245.1 uncultured Anaerolineales bacterium | reverse complement strand
CGCGTGGTCTGCAGCGCATGTTCGACCGTTGGGCGGAAGTCACCGATCAGCCTGCCGCCGAGGTCGTTCTATTGACCGGCAGCCTCACGGCCAGCGAGCGCAGCGCCGCCTATGCCGCTGTCGCCTCCGGCGCGGCGCCCTTTGTCGTCGGAACCCATGCCGTGATCCAGTCGGGGGTGGAGTTCGTCAACCTCGGCCTGGCCATCGTCGATGAACAGCACCGCTTCGGCGTCGGTCAGCGCGCTACCCTGCGCCAGAAAGGCTCGGCGGCCGTGCCGCATCTGCTGGTAATGAACGCCACTCCCATCCCGCGCACACTGGCCCTGACTCTCTATGGCGACCTGGACCTGTCCATCATCGACGAGATGCCGCCAGGCCGCACC
>CAZJJF010000112.1:0-10414 GCA_964546245.1 uncultured Anaerolineales bacterium | reverse complement strand
TGCGCCCCCGCGACCCGGCCGACCTCGCCCTGCTGGTGGACGCCGTGCGCGAGGACCCCGCGCCCACCGACATCGACCTGGTGATCGGCGTGCTGGACCCACAGCCGATGACGTGCGGTGTCGTTACCCTGCCGGTCGTGACCTTCGACCAGCTATACTCCTTCGACCGCGCCTCGCTGCTGGCCGCGCTGCCGCGACCTGAGGACGATACGGCCGCCTATGACCGCAGCGCGGGCTACGTCCTGGATACCATCGCGCTCATGACGGACAACGCGGGCGCGACCGACGAGCACCGCGCCCTCAACTACCTGGCCGTCCGTTACCCCGGCATCTACGAGACTACCGCGCAGGCGCACGAGCGCAGCCAACGCCTGGCCGACATCCGCGTCGAGCCGGCGCCGGTGAGCACCGCCCGCAAGCAACTCGACGTCGTCTGGACCTATGCCGACCGCGCCACCGACGTGCCCGACCGCTACTTCTGCCGCGTGGATGTGGAAGAGGAGTTCCCCTTCCTCGTCACCCGCCTCGCGCCGTACTACAGTCGCTAATGCCAGACCGTCGCCCAAAAGGCTGATGGATGCAGCAAGGAGGCACATGCGATGCCAACGCCCGGATTTTGCGCCGAGGTAGCCCTGTTCACGCGGGATGGGCGCTATCCCGTAGCGCGCCGCGAGGGACGAGACAGTGGGCAGGCGGTCGCGCCGCAGAATAGTAGCTGCGACATCTACATGTCAAAAGCGGTGCACTATGCGGAGCTGGCGATCGATGCTATCGAACATCACCATACGGCGGCCGCGTTGCGCTACCTGGACATGATGGAGACCTACGGGACGGCGTGGGAAGGTTGCGTGGCGGTGGAAGGCCCCAGCCTCTAGGCGTCGATTGGTGAAAGGAGCGATGCGGATGACTATGCCCGGCTTTGCCGCCACGAACGCGCTATCGCGGAACACTCCAATGCGCGCGGCCTTGAGGCGCGGCGGCGGGTTCCACGGCCATGGGGGCCTGCTACGCCCGCAGCAGTTCGACGAGGAAGTATTGTCGCCGTTCGGGGATGAAACGCTGTCCTACGGCTGCGAGTCGACGACCAACAAGTGTACCTGCAAGGGCGTCGCCGACTGCATGACGATGAAGGGCAGCGGCGACTGTCACGGCGCGCAGGTTTACGATGACGTGGGTGGCTACTGTCGCTGGCATTAATGCGAGCGGCGGCTGGAATAGGAGGTATGATGCGAACACCAGGCTTTACCGCAACAACGACTCTCGACACGGCGGCTAGTCGCTATGGCGCGGCGGCGACGGGCGGGAACGCAGGCGTCAACCTGCTGCGCCCCGCCGCTGCCATCTACATGGACGGCCGCTTCGTGTGCTACGGCGAGGTGACGTCCAACGGCTTCATCAACTGCTACCCGTCGGGAGGCGGCGGTGGGGGTGGGGGCAGCCCGCGCTGTCGTCCGGCGTGCGGCCGCTGCCAGGCTGACTCCGACTCGCCCACCGGCCGCTCTCGCTTCTGCATCCGCGCCAACTGCGACGACTACACGCGACCATGCTGATGGCGTGAGGCGTGAAACGTGACAAGACGCTCCTGTCCTGGTCACGTTTCACGTCTCACGTTTCACGTGTCACTTCCCCCACCACAAACTTCAGGTACCGCCCTTCGGGGAAACAGGCCGGGACCGGGTGATCGAGCGGCTGGCCTGCCTCGTGGAGGATGAGCAGGCGGCGACCCGCGCTCGCCCCGGCTTGCGCGAGGGCGTCGCGGAAGGCATCGGGGCTGACCTGGGACGTGCAACTGGCCGTCACCAGCAGGCCGCCGGGCCGCGTCACCTGCATGCCGAGGGCGTTCAGGCGGGCGTAGGCGCGCAGGGCGGCGTGCTGGCTGGCCTTCGAGCGGGCGAAGGACGGCGGGTCGAGGATGACCACGTCGAAGCTGCGGCCCGCGTCGCGCGCCTGCGTCAGGTACTCGAACACATCGGCCACCGCGAAGGCGTGGTCGCGGGGGTCGAGACCGTTGCGCTCGAAGTTGACCTGGGCGTCACCGATGGCGTCGGCGGCGATGTCGACGCTGGTGACGTGGCTGGCCCCGCCCCGCCCCGCGTACACCGAGAACCCCCCCGTGTAGGCGAAGCCGTTGAGCACCGTCTTGCCCGCGCACCAGCCTTCGACGGTGCGGCGGTTGTCGCGCTGGTCGAGGAAGAGGCCCGTCTTCTGGCCGTGGGTCAGGTTCGCCAGGAAGGTCAGGCCGTTCTCGCGGATGGTCAGGTCGCGGGGCGGCGGCGCGCCCCACAACCGCTGCACGTTGCCGCGCGCCGTCGAGTCGTGGTCGCCGTCGTCGGCCGGGCCGAGGTCGCCGCGCCGCTGGCGCAGCAGGATGCCCTTGACGGGCGCGGTCTCGCGCAGGGCATCGACGACCCACGGCACGAGGGTCTGCACCGCGTCGGCGTAGGTGGCGATGACCGCGAAGTCGCCGTACAGGTCGATGGTCACGCCCGGCACACCGTCGCCCTCGCCGAACAGCCAGCGGTAGGCGGTGGTGTCCATGTCCCGCAGGGGCGCGCGCCGCTGCCACGCCTGGCGCACTCGTGCCGCCAGCCAGGCCGCGTCGGGCGCACGGTCGCGGGCGAACAGGCGCACGGCGATGGGCGAGCGGGCATCCCACAGGCCGAACGCGCTGAAGCCGCCGCACCGCACGCGAACCCATGCCCCCGACGGCAGGGGCGGCGCATCCGGCAGGTGAGAGCGATAGACCCAGGGGTGGCCCTGGGTCAGCTTGGTCTTGAGGTGGGAGGGGACGACGAGGTCGGCAACCTTGCTCATGGCCGCACGTCCAGCGCCTCGCCCAACTCGCGCAGGAACAGCTCGGCGTCGGTCACGAGGCCCACGGCCTGGAACGTGCCCCGGTCGGCGAGCTTGACGACGACGCTGGGGTTGATGTCCACTGCCACGACGCGCACACTGGCCGGCAGCAGGTTGCCGACGGCGATGGAGTGGAGCATGCTACAAATCATGAGCACCATGTCCACCCCGCGCAGGGCGGCCCGCATCTGGCGCTGGGCCTCGACGACGTCGGTGATGACGTCGGGCATGGGACCATCGTCGCGAATCGACCCCGCCAGAACCATGGTGATGCCCGCCCGTATCGCCTCGACCATGATGCCCTGGGTGAGGATGCCCTGGTCGACGGCGGCGCGCAGGCTGCCCGCGCGGCGAATGGCATTGAGGGCGCGCATGTGGTGGTTGTGGCCGCCCTCGACACTCGACCCCTTGGCGATGTCCACGCCGAGGGATGTACCGTACAGGGCGTGCTCTACGTCGTGGGTCGCCACAGCATTGCCGCCCAGCAGCGCCTGGACGTAGCCGTCGCGAATGAGGGCCGCCAACCACGGCGACGCGCCGCTGTGAACGATGGCGGGACCAGCCACGACGCACACGCGGCCGCCTCGCTCGCGTAGTTCCCGCATCTCCTGGGCGATGCCCTGGATGACCTGGGCCTTGGGCTTCTCCGACGACACGTCGCTGTTCATGAAGCTGAACACGTCGCGGCTGCTCAGGCGAGCCAGGGGCGTGACGCGGATGCCACTGTGGCCGACGGCCACCGCCTCGCCCGCCTTGACCTCCGACATGGGCTTCATGGCCGCCGTGCCCGTCGCCCCATCCACCACAATCGCCAGGTCCATCTCGGTGTTGGCGACGGGAACCCACTGGCCCTGGATGCGCACTTGCGTTTCCAGGTTGGTGGTGGAGTAGAAGTCGTCGGGCAACGCGCCGTCGCGCGGGGCAGGCGCAGTGCGGACATCGTGGTTGTCCAGGATACGCGCTCCCAGCGGACCGACCAGCTCCAGGATGGCATCCAGGGTGGCAGCATCGGGTGCGGTGACCTTGAGGCGAGCGTAGCTTTCGGCGTCGCGGGTGCGGCCGACGCGAATCTCCATCACTTCAAAATCGCCGTCGTGGTAGACGATGGCGTCCATGACCTTCGGCAGGGTCAGGGAATCGATGATGTGACCTTCGAGGACGATTTCTTCGCTCGCCATAAGGCTCTCGCAGGCTTAGCGCAGGATGAGGCGGAGATCCGAGACCTCGCTGTCGAAGTCCCAACCCGACGCCTCGGCCTCGACGCGCACAATCTGGAAGGGGGGTAGCGGCCCGTCGCGCAGTTCAAACTCCACCGGCGTCCACACCCCCTTGCGAACAGCCTCGCCGTGGCTGGTGGGGTTGCCCGCTGTATTCTGGATGTAGAAGCCGCGCCACCACTCGTGCTCGGAGCCGTAGGCGTCCTTGTAGACGACGCGCAGCAGCAATGGGTATTCGGTGTCCAGGTAGCCGCCGCCGCTCAGGCTCTGCTCGTTGACGCGCACCTCGGCGCGCAGCTTGAGAGAGGTGTAGGGGTCGGGCAGGTTGCGGTTGAGGGTCTGGCTGGCGGTAATGCTGGCATGGTTACCGCGCCCCGGCGCAAACTCCGAGCCAGTGCGGGTAAATTGCAGCGCCTCGCGGTCGCCGGTGTTGGTGATGTCCCAGCTGGGGTCGATGGAGGGGCCGTCGCCGCCCTGGTCCATACCGACTTTCCAGACCCCCTCGGTCGCGGCGCTGAAGTCGCCATTGGTGACGAGATTGACCTCGGCCGCCTGGGGGGCCTGGGGAGCCTGGCCCGCCAGGACCTGGGTCCGCTGGCCACGATGCAGCGTCACCGGCGGGCCGCCCCACTTGCTGGTGACTGTTGCGTCCTGGTTGTAGGCGGTGATATCCGCGCCCGTCTGGTTGGTGTCCAGGAAGTAGCCGCCCTCGACCAGGTTAGCCTCCAGGTGCGGCGAAGTAACCGTGAAATTCGGACGCGGCCGGCCAGCCGTCGGGAGGGCCACACCGACACGAAGGGTACCGTTCAGCAGCTCGATACCAATATCGTTGGCGCGCTGGCTCAGGCCGTAGCGGGCGAAGCGCGGCTCGCGCAACGTGTGAATACGCAGGGAGGTGTCGGGGTAGACCTGGATGGTGCTGCCATCGAAAAGCGTGATCAGCGCACGCGACTCGCTGTCGGTGACGATAGTCTGCCCCTCGCCGACGGGAGCCATGTCGGTGACGCCGGTCTTGGCCCCTTGCTGGTTCAGCACCAGGACAATCGGGCGAATGACTTCCATCTCACCGTCGCGGATAGCCTGGGCGGTGCGGACATAGCGCAGGGTGAGGACTGGGACGCCGATACCGACGATGAGAAATGTGAGGAAGGCGCCGAGCAAGACAAGCCAGGCCAGGCGCTCGTGGCGCACCCTGGCCTTGCTGTTGACGGGGGCGGCGGTTGAGGTGTCGGCGGGGGGCGGCAGCGCGGTGACCGCGCCGTCGACAAGCGGCGGGCGCGGCGCCGGGCTGACCGACCGACGGGAAGTAGCCATATTAGAACCGCACGCTGAACTGACTGAACGCACCCTCGTAGTCGCGCCACGTGAAGCGCACGTCGCGCACGCGGGCCGACGGGGGGCCGCTGTGCAGCCAGTTGAGAAGCTGCTGCAAGGAGGAGCGTTGGCCCTCGGCCAGGACTTCGACCGCCCCATCGGGCAGGTTGCGCACCCAGCCGCTCACGCCCAGCGCGTGGCCCTGGCGGCGGGTCGCCGTGCGGAAGTTGACGCCCTGGACGTGACCGTAAACGACCGCGTGCAACCGTGCCAACTCGGTCATGGCGCGCACTCCTCAATGCGGCATAGTATAGCACAGGGCAGCCGCAAAGGGGAAACGAACCTCCACACGTCCCCTCCTCCTTCCTGGCTCGGCGGCACTCGCGCCGCCCACGCGCTGTCGGGGTAGCGCGCGCGCAGGCGGTTCCAGGCCGCCCTCATCGGCGCGCGGCGCACCTCACTTGACGCTGCGTTGAACTCAGCGTACATTTTCGCTGCGTTCGGCCCACTTCGGAGGCCAGGTTCCATGTCGCAACTCCTCGATCGTATCACCGTCAATCCCCAGCAGTGTGGCGGCCGGCCATGCATCCGCGGCATGCGGATTCGCGTCATTGACATCCTTGACCTATACGCCGCCGGTCTCTCAAGCCAGGAGATCCTGGCCGAGATGCCCGACCCGGAAATGGATGACCTCAGGGCAGCTCTCCAATACGCTGCCCGTCGGCTGGACCATCCGGTGATTGCGGCGTGATTATCTGGCTGGAAACATTCCCGTTGGTACAAACAATGATCGAGGACGTAGAGATGCTGGTCGAAATCACAGCGAGCTAGATACGTCCTCCCCCTCCTCCTGGTTCGGCGGGATGCGCGCGGCCCACGCGCTGTCGGGGTAACGCTCGCGCAGGCGGTTCCAGGCCGCCATCATCGGCGCGCGGCGGCGGGTCTTGAGGTAGTGGGCGATGCCCAGCCAGTACAGCGCCTCGGCGGCCAGCGCGCTGGCCGCGCGGTCGGCGACCACGGCCAGCAGCGCGGCGGCGTCGTCGTAGCCCGCCCAGGCCAGGTGAGCGCGGGCTGTACCGATATGCAGCATGTCGAGGAACAGGGGCGGTGGCAGGTAGCCGGGTGATTGGTAGTGGGCGACGCCACGGCGGTCGAGGATGGTGACGGTGGGCGTCCAGAGGATGCGCTGGGCGCGGAAGTGGGGCTGGTGGGCGGGGTTGTGGAGCAGGAGGCGCAGCGGGACGAGTCGCTCGGCGATGAAGGCGGCCACCTGGAGGTCGGGATACGTCACGGTATCCAGGGCGACGCAGCCCGCTCAGCGCTCCTTGCTGAAGTCGGCCAGGATGAAGGACCGCTCGCGGGTGGCGCGCTGCGTGGCCGCGTCGAGGTTGGTTTCCCAGGTAAGCTCTGTCACGCTACCCCTCACTACGAGCCTTATGGCTGATTATCTGCCTCCTCGCTGGACAGGGCAATCCAGGCGCGGCGGGCGAACATGCCGGCGTAAGCGCCGACAAAGCCGAGGGGCAGCAGGAGCAGCGAGGCGAAGTTACCGTGCATCAGAATATCCAGCAGGGGTAGCCAGATGCTCACCGCCAGCGCCCACTGCCAGGCATACTGGGGCATGCTGAAGCCCAGGGCCAGGGAAACAGCTACGGTGAGCATGGCGGCCAGGCCAGTATCCATGCCGACGGGTCCGGCGTGCAGCCAGCCAATGAGCAGCCCCAGGCTGGCGCCGACGGCCAACAAGAGCCAGAATCGAGGGTCTCGCATGGGCGGTCTTCTTTCGCATGTCATGGGCGGTGCGGCGCCCTGGCTAGAATTGTAGAAGCGTCTGCCAGGGCTGTCAACGTTCAGTCTGGTATCCGTTGAGCAAGAATTGGGTGCGACTTTCAGTCTAGCCACACGTACAGCTAGTGGGACTGAATCAGAAATGTGGTCAGGAGAACGACTATGAGGCATCCCAAGAGGGGCATATTGATTGCTGCCCTACTCATTGTTGGCGCGCTGATATTGTCTGGCTGCCAGAGCGGCGGAGGCCCCGAGGCGCAGCCGACGTCGGCCGTGCCGGCCAAGGCGAGCAATAAGATCGTCGCCGAAGGCTCGGTTGTACCCGTTCAGCAAGCGCGACTGGGGTTCTCGACAACGGGCGCGGTGACGGAGTTGCCGGTCAAGATTGGGGATAAGGTAGCTGCCGGCCAGACACTGGTGAAGCTGGACACGACCGACGAGGAGAGCGCGGTACGCAAGGCCGAGGCCGCCGTCAAGACAGCTGAGGCAAACCTTGCCAGAACCAAGGCCGGCCCGCGCGCCGAGGATGTCGCCGCCGCTGAGGCGAAGGTAGGCGTGGCCGAGGCGGCCGTGCAGGCGGCTGAAGGTCGCCTGACGGGAACCCGTGGCCGGGCGGGCGACGCGAGCGCCTCGGTTGGCTCCGTTCAGGCGCGGGCGGGCGACGCCAATGCGGGTATCACGTCGGCGCAGGCGCGTGTCGCCTCGGCGCAGGCCCAGTTGGATCAGCTGCGGGCGGGCGCGACGGCCGAGGAGATGGGCATCGCTGAGCGCAAGATCGAGCAGGCCAGGAATCAACTCCTGGGTCTCCAGGGGCAGCGCGACGCCGCGTGCGGGCAGAATCTACCCAAGGAACTCCGCGAGCAGCAGCGCGGGCAGTGTGACGCGCTGCGCGGCCAGGTACAGGCGGCCGAGGAGGCTGTCAACATTGCCCAGCTCGACTATCAGCGGCTGCAAAACGGGGCGCGGCCCGAGGAGATCGCCGCCGCCGAGGCCGCGTTGACCCAGGCGCAGGGCGATCTGGTCGGGGCACAGGCGCGCGCCCGCGCCGCGCAGAGTGACATCAGCGGCGCGCAGGCTCGCGCGGGCGCGGCCCAGGGCGATATTCAGGCCAGCGAAGGCGACGTGGCGAATGCGCAGGCCAACCTGGACGCGGCGCGCAGTGAGCTAGCGCGCACGAAGGTTCCCGCGCGGCCTGAGGACATCGCCGTCGCCGAGGCCCAATTGAACGAAGCCAGGACTGGCCTCGCCAACGCCAGGGTGGAGTTGGACAAGGCGACGCTGAAGGCTCCCTTCGCCGGGACCATCGCGGCGCTGGATGTGAAGCTAGGGGAGCGCGTGTCTCCCAACACGCCGCTCGTCACCCTGGCTGACCTGTCCCAGTACCAGATCGAGACGACCGACCTGACCGAGTTGAACGTGGTCAAGCTCAAGAGCGGCGACCCGGCGGTTATCTCCTTCGATGCTCTGCCCGGCGTCGAGCTACCGGGCAAGATTATCCGTATCGACGACCTGGGCCAGAACAAGCAGGGGGATATTGTGTATACCGTGGTCGTGCGGCCCGACCAGCAGGATGAGCGCATGCGCTGGAAGATGACGGCCTCGGTGGCCTTCGAGCCGACACGGTAGCGACGGCCGACGACCGACCACCGACCACCGACCACCGACCACCGACCACGGGAATTGCCTGATTGCAGATCTTCCCGTGGTCGGTGGTCGGTGGTCACCTCTCCGCCGCCTTGTCCAACGCGCCGAAGCGTGCTATGCTCTGGCGTGTCATTGCGACGCAATTGGCTGTTCGGAGGTGTGCGATGGCTGCCCTGCCCAAGACCGGCATCCTACCCGCCGAGTACCTGGCCCTGGACCGCCAGGCAGAGACCAGGAGCGAGTACATCGACGGCGAGATGGTCGCCATGTCGGATGCAAGTCGATGGCACAATCTCATCACCGGCAATGTGGTTGGCGAGTTGCGGCAACGGCTCAAGACCGCCCCGTGCGAAGTCTATCCCAGCGACATGCGCGTCTACACGCCCGACACGGGCAGCTATCTCTACCCCGACGTGGTTGTGGTCTGCGGCTCGCCGGAGCTGGCCGACGCCCGCATGGACATCCTCCTCAACCCGACCGTCCTGGTCGAGGTGCTGTCGGAGTCCACCGAGGCCCACGACCGGGGCCGCAAGTTCGAGGGCTACCGTGGCCTGCCCTCGCTACGGGAGTATCTCCTCGTCGCCCAGGACACGCCCCACGTCGAGCGCTACGTGCGCCAGCCCAACGGCGACTGGCTCTTCACCGACTTCCACGGCCTCGAGGCTGTGGTGCGCCTCCCCTCTCTCGACTGCGACCTGCCCCTGGCCGAGGTCTACGATAAGGTCGACTTCGCTGACGCGACGACCGACGACTGACCACCGGCCACCGACCACCGACCACTGACCACCGACCACCGACCACCGACCACCGACCACCGACCACCGACCACTGATGACCAAGAGAATGGGACGCGGATGAACGCGGATGAACGCGGATGAAGAATGAGACCTCTTCTCGTCGGTGTTGTCCGTGGTGGTCCGTGTCCCATCCTCTTGGGGCTGGCAGCGGGCGACGTCGCCGGGGTCGTGGGCGCGAGGGTCGGCAGCGCACCGTCCTGGCTGCGCACCAAGGGCACAAAGGCACAAAGCCACGAAGGACAGAACGTAACTCCTCCCCTTTGTGTTTTTGTGCCTTTGTGGCCTTCGTGCTGGACGAGGGGAGGCGGTCCCCCACCATCGGCACACGGTCCGACCGCCCTGGTTGACAGGCAGGCGCGGCAGGGGTAGACTACCCCCAGCGGAGAAGGGGGGACGTATGCCACTCGCGGAAACCCTGGCTGTCAGCATCGCGGTCGGCCCCGTCAAAACCGCCCTCAAGCTCGCCATCGGCGACGGTGCGCCCACCGACATCGACGCCGTGTGGCTCAAGGTGGACGGCCAGGACAGGTTCTACATCCGCAGCGGCAACACGTCGCGGGACCTGTCGCCGCCCGAGGCCGCCGACTACATCCGCCGTCACTGGTAGGGGCAGGCCCCCGCGCCGGCCCAGGGAATGGCGGACGCGGACGAGCGCGGACGAGCGCGGATAGAAGAGGTCTTATTCTTTATCCGCGTTTATCCGCGCTCGTCCGCGTCCCACCCTCTTGGCGGTCGGCAAGGGGCGATGTGATCGCCACGGTCGAGGGGGGGCCCCGGGGGGCGCCCCCACAGAATTACCAA